>VAZU01000051.1 GCA_005884745.1 Alphaproteobacteria bacterium | reverse complement strand
ACGGCGGGAATTCATAGCCGCGCTCGGCGGCGCGGCGCTGGCGTGGCCGCTCGCCGCGCGTGCGCAGCAGCCGGCGATGCCGGCCATCGGGTACCTCGGAGCTGGGTCACCCGACAAAGACGCGAACCGTGTGCGCGCGTTCCGCCAAGGGCTGAGCGAGACCGGCTATGTCGAGGGTCAAAACGTGGAGATCGAATACCGCTGGGCGGAGGGCCAAAACGATCGACTGCCGGCGCTCGCGGCCGACCTGGTTCGCCGTCAGGTGGCCGTGATTGCGTCGGAAGGCGGCAGTGCTTCGGCACTGGCGGCAAAGGCAGCCACCGCAACGATTCCGATTGTCTTCCAGATAGGAGCCGACCCGGTCGAGTTTGGACTTATCGCCAGCCTCAACCGGCCGGGTGGCAACCTCACTGGCGTGACCAGTTTGACCGCGGAGGTGGCGGCGAAGCGGTTGGAGCTGCTGCACGAGTTGGTCCCCACGGCGAACATCATCGGCCTACTTGTCAATCCGACAAATCCCCCTGGTGCCGAAATCGCGTCAAGAGACGCGAAGGCGGCGGCCCGCGCCCTTGGGCTTAAGCTCCATGTCCTTCATGCCAGCGCCGAAAGCGACTTCGACATCGTTTTCGCGACCCTGCTGCAACAGCGAGCGGGCGGGCTGGTGATCAGCCCCGATGCATTCTTCACTAGCAGGAGCGAACAGCTCGCCGTAGCAGCGCTTCGCCGCGCGGTTCCGGCAATCTTCGCGTTTCGTGAGTTCGCTGCGGCTGGCGGCCTCATGAGTTACGGAAGCAATTTTACGGAAATTCATCGTCAGGTCGGCGTTTACACCGGCCGGATTCTCAAGGGCGAGAAGCCTGCCGACCTCCCGGTCCAGCGAGTCACGAAGGTCGAGCTGATCATTAACCTCAAGACTGCCAAGGCGCTTGGCCTCACCTTCCCGCTCTCGCTGCTCGGCCGCGCCGACGAGGTGATTGAATGAAGCGGCGCGATGTCTCCTCCTGGCACCTTTCAGACGAGTCGTACTGCATCAAGAATGTCCGCTCATTGCCGTGGAGCTGACACGCTGACTCTCTTTGGGAAAAGACTATCATTCACGCGTAACATCCTTGAGCGAGCATCGTGACCGAACTAAGCCAGACGGTTGCGTCCCAGCGCTGTTATGAGAACCGCACGGCATAAACTGGCGGCAGCGTGTGCGTCACGCAGGTCCAGCTGTCGCCTTGGTCCTCACTCACCCAAAGGCCCCCTGTCGTAGAGCCGAGGGCGAGCCGGTCGCCCGACTCGCTGAGCGCGAGGGCGTGGCGGTAGACGACATCGTAGGCGTGCGATTGCGGCAGCCCCTTGGTCAGGACGTCGAAGCTCTTGCCGCCATCGCGAGTGCGCGTGACCACCAGCTTGCCATCGCGGGGAATACGCTTCTCATCCTTGATTTCAGGGACAAACCACGCGGTATCGGGCTCACGTGGATGGACGACAACCGGAAAGCCGAAAGTCGATGGCTGGACACCGTTGATCTCGGAAAAGGTCCTTCCTTCATCGGAGGAGACGAAGATTCCGTTGTGGTGCTGCACCCACATGCGGTGCGGCGCAGCCGGGCATTGCACCAGGCAATGGACATCCTGGGCGATCGGGTCATGCGTCAGCTCCGGTGGCACGTGCTCGGCGCGCATTCCCTCCCCACGCTGAGCCCAGCTCGCACCGGCATCCTCGGTGAACCAGATGCCTCCCGTTGAGACCGCGACCCACACGCACCTTGAATTGCGCGAATCGACACAGATCGAATGGATGCCCGGCAGATCGGCGCCACCACCCATCCATTGCTTGCGCTTGGGATGATCCCAGAGGGCGCGGATCATCTCCCAACTCTGCCCATAGTCTGTAGAGCGGAACAGCCCGCCCGGGAGCGTTCCGCACCAGATGACGCCGGGCTCGTCGCGACCACCGGCCTCGAGCGCCCATATACGGGCCGTGCTCCATCTCAGCGGTCGACCCCACATATCGTGCTCTTCGTAGCCGTCCGGCTGGGGCGGATACGTAGGAGCAGCGATCTCCTCCCAGCCCGTCCCAGTCGAGCGGTGGAGCTTGACGCCAAAATGACCGTGGTCGAGAGCCGCATAACATCGTCCGTCGCGCGGGTCGGACAGAGTGACGGAAACATTGTCTCCGAGGAAATCGACGGCCGCGATCTCCCAATGTCCCGTGTTGCGGCAGACCGTGAAAAGCCCTTTGCGGGTCGAAATGAACCTCCTGACAGTGCTTGGAACACGCAGATCGTGCTACTCTCGTTCACCCCGTCGGCGAGCCGCGCGCGATCGCGGATCATCTGCCCATCGACGAAGATCGTCATGTGCTTCCGCAGCCCCGACTGATCATCGAGCACGTAGGCACGCGCCTGCGGGTTCTGCGCGAACACGTTCTCCAGAACCTCACGCACAGTGCGGCCGGCGACTTCGGTGTCGGGGCAAACGACGTGGCGCTGAATATTGGGCGTGAAGATTACCTTGGCCATTGCTACGCTCCGTGTGAGCGGATCAATTCGAGATTGGGACTAGGTGACCTTGGCCGCAAAAGAACCCCCGGGAAAACGGATACCGGGGGCAAGACCGTTGGCCGGCATATGGGAGGAAAACCGGCTGACTTTGTATTCTGTCGAAAACTATGGCGACATTCAGCCAGCCCCTTGAGGACCATGACCTCTGTTGGCACGACTCGGACCTTCCGCGATGTCCCCGCTCCGGTCGCCAATCAGGTGGAGAGCGGACCTTGCGAGCTCGCGAACGTGCTGCTGTTCCGCCGCGGCATCATCGGCGAATTGGCGAACGCGCTGAAGATCCCATTATAATACCGGCGCCTCCCCATCGTGTCGCGCGGGAGGCAAAGTCGATCCCGGATTCTCGCATCAGTCGCGAGGGCGCGCTTGGCTTTGCAAGTTTTCCACAGGCCGGTTGACCCATTTCCACGATTGCGGTTGCGCTGAGCCCCCCTGCGCGACACGCTGAGCCCGGGCCGAATTCTGCGTATTGTTCGGCTCGCGTGCGCTTGTTCCGCGTAACAGTTCGTCGAATCGCGTTATCGTCCATCGCGTATCGTTGCGGCGGTCATGTCCAGAAAAGTCGAAGTTTGGGATCCGGGCGAGATCGCCCGGCGGTGGCGTGAGTTGGCCGAGCGCCGGCGCGCGCATTTCATCGAGCTCGACCGCAGCGGGCGGTGGCGCCGGTATTACACCGAGCAGGAATTCCTGGCTTGCGTGCGCAAGGTCGCGGCCGAGATCGAATCCTGGGATGCATTGGCCGGTCCGGAACTGGCGGCCTTCAGGAAAGCCAGCTGAAGCCGCGATTGCGCCGGTCGGCCTCGCATGGCGGATTTGACCCCTCAGGAACGTACGGTCCTCGATTGGCTCGCCGCGCAACGGCCGGCCATGCTGGGCTTGCTCGAAGCCCTGGTGAATATCGACAGCGGCAGCCACGACAAGTCCGGGGTCGATGCGGTCGGCGCCCGGCTGCGGGGCTTTCTCGAAAGCCACGGCATCGTCCACGATCTCATTCCCGACGATCGCTTCGGCGATGCCCTGCGCGCGAGCGTCGGCAGGGTCCCCATCGCGCACTTGCGCGATGGGGTGCCCGGCAGCGGCCCCAACACCACGATCGTGCTGATGGGTCATCGCGATACGGTGTTTCCGCAGGGCGAGGCGTCGCGCCGGCCGTTCCGGATCGAGGGCGGACGGGCCTATGGCCCGGGCGTGGCCGACATGAAACCGGGCCTGGTCATGAACGCCTTCGTGCTCGCCGCATTCGCGAAATTCGGCGGCGCGCCGGCGCCGCTGGTTGGTCTGTTCACCGGCGACGAGGAGATCGGCTCCCCGTTCTCCCGGCCGCTGATCGAGGCGGAGGCGCGCCGCGCCCGCGCGGTGTTCAATGCCGAGCCCGGACGGCCGAGCGGCGCCGTCGTCACTGCCCGCAAGGGCGGGGTGTTCATGCAGCTTGCCGTCACCGGCAAGGCGGCGCATTCCGGCGCCAATTTCACGCAGGGCATCAGCGCGATCGAGGAGCTCGCGCGAAAGATCGTCGCGCTGCATGCGCTGACCGACATTGCCCGCGGGATCACCGTGAACGTCGGCATCGTGCGCGGCGGTCAGACCGTCAACACCGTCGCGCCCTCGGCACAAGCCGAGGTCGACCTGCGATTCCTCACGCGCGCCGATCGCGACGTGACCATGGCGCGGATCCAATCGATCGTGGACACGAGCTACGTGCCGGGCACCGGCGCCAAGCTGGATATTTTCGGCGAGTTCCTGCCGCTCACCGAAACGCCGGACGGCGAGCGGCTCTATCGCCATTATGCCGGCTGCGCCGAAGCGCTGGGCGTGAAAATTCCGGTCGAGTTCACCGGCGGCTGCGCCGATTCCGGCTTTGCCGCGGGGGCCGGCGCGCCGACGCTGTGCGCGACCGGTCCGGTCGGCGGCAAGGCGCACACGCCGGAGGAATACCTGGAGCTGGATTCGATCGTGCCGCGCGCGCAGGCGCTGGCGCTGGCGATCCTGCGGCTCGGGCAGGGTTGAGGGTCCCCGGTTAGAATTGCAAAAATTCATGTTGCATCCGAAAGATGTAATTTGGCGAATTGAATGGTTTCAACTCGTTGAATCAGCTTCCAATAATCCAATGATACCATCGGGATTTCACGTATTTGCGTCGCCCTCGGGTGGTTTCGGCCGCCGACTTCCCCTCACGAGGAGCTAAGGCCCGGCAGCAGTTCGGCCAAGCCGGCTTCGCGCAGCCGGTCCAAATCCGCCGGCAGATCCAGGTCCCACAGCGGCGCCAGCTCGCGCACCGCAAGCCCGAGCTCGGCGGCACGGCGACGCGTCTCGGCCATCACGGTCGCGGTGCCCCATGGCATGTCTGCGAACAAGTCCGGCCGTGGTTGCCGCAGCCCGATCAGCACGTAGCCGCCGTCCTCGGCGGGAATGACCGCGGCATCGCATCCGTCCCGCAGGGCGTCCGCGGCATCTCGCAGGTGCTGCGGTTCGAGCGCCGGACAATCGCTGCCGATCACGAGCGCGGGGCATGCGGACTCGAACGCGCCGTGCATGCGCGCGCCGAGATCGCCGTCGACCTGGCGCGCGAGCGTGACCGGAAACCGCTGCGCAAGCTCACGAAAATGCGATTCCTCGGGAGCGGCCCACAGGCTCACCGGCCCGGTGGCTGCGGCGCATGCGGTCGCCAGCGTCCGCGCAATCAGCCGCGCCTGCAACAGCGCCGCGCCCTCGCGGCCGAGCGCCGGGATCAGCCGCGTTTTGGCCAGGCCCGGAAGCGGCGCCTTGGCGAGGATCGCAACCGCGATCGGCTCAACGTTCGACATAGCCGTAGCGTCTGGCGAGCGCGGCGGGATCCGCGCCCAGGAAGAAGGCCAGGCGCAGCCGCCACATCATCAGCATCGTGCGCACGACCCCATGCCGCTCCCAGCGCCGGCCGGACGTCGTCACGCGCGTTGCGAGGCACGTCGGTCGAGCGATCCGCTTGAGCCTTCGCGACAATGCGATGTCCTCCATCAGCGGGATTTCCGGAAAGCCGCCGGCGTCGGCGAAAATCTTCCGGCTCGCGAACATCGCCTGGTCCCCGGTGGCAATGCCGGTCAGCCGCGAGCGCCAATTCATCAGCGCCGCCACCAGCGCAAGCAGCGGGCTGCGCCCCTCGATGCGCACGTCGAAGCGGCCCCAGGCATTCGCCCCGGCGAGCGCTCGCAATACCAGCCGGTCCGCATCGGGCGGCAGCCTCGTGTCGGCATGGAGGAACAGCAGCACTTCGCCGCGCGCGATGCCAGCCCCGGCGTTCATCTGCGCGCCGCGTCCGCGCGCCGCTATGAGCATGCGGTCGGCATGCGGGCGGGCGAGCTCGGCAGTCCTGTCCCGGCTGCCGCCGTCGACCACGATCACCTCGGCGCCGCGCTGCCGGAACGGCGCAAGAGCCTGCAATGCGTCCGCGATGTTCGCCGCCTCGTCGAACGCCGGGACGATGATGGAAAGCGTGGGCACGCGTCTCTCCGTGAACCGCGGCTCGATCCTATGGCATAACACCGCGTCCGGTGTGCATTTGCGCTTGGGCGGTAGCTTATGACCAGTCCCGTACTCGTCGAAGTCATCCGCGGCTCGCTCCTCGAGAGCGAGCATCGCGGCAGAGTGGCCGTGATCGATGCCGACGGCAACGCGGTGCTCCGCTTGGGCGACGTCGCGCGCCCGGTGTTTCCCCGCTCGGCGGTCAAGCCGCTGCAGGCGCTGCCGCTTGTCGAGACCGGTGCCGCGGACCGGTTCGGCTTCGGCGCGGACGAGCTGGCGGTCGCATCGGCTTCGCATGCGGGCGAGCCGGCGCACGTCGCATTGGTCGAACACATGCTCGCGCGCGCCGGGCTCGATGCGGCCGCGCTCGTCTGCGGGGCGCACCCGCCGATCCATGCGCCCTCCGCCCAAGCGCTTGCGCGGTCCGGACGCGAGCCCAGCGCGCTCCACAACAATTGCTCCGGCAAGCATGCCGGATTCCTGTGCGTGGCCTGCGCCATGGAAGCGAATCCCGCGGGCTACGCCGACCCGGCGCATCCGGTGCAGCGCGCGGTCAAGGCGGCGATCGAAGGGATCGCCGGCGTCGCGCTGGAGGATCGCAGCCGCGCGATCGACGGCTGCTCGGTCCCGACCTGGGCCTTGCCGCTGGAAAAGCTTGCGCACGGCTTCGCGCGGTTCGGCACCGGCCGGGGGCTCGATCCGCACCGCGCCGAAGCCGCGGCGCGGATTCGCGCCGCGTGCGCGGCAAACCCGTATCTCGTCGCCGGCACCGGCCGGTTCTGCACCCGGGTCATGGCGCATTTCGGCGGCCGGGTTCTGGTCAAGGGCGGCGCCGAGGGCGTTCTCTGCGGGGCGCTGCCGGAAGCCGGCCTCGGCATCGCCGTCAAGTGCGACGACGGCACGGCCCGCGCCGCCGAGGTGGTGATGGCTACGCTGATTTCCCGGCTGCTGGCGCTCGATGATGCGGATCGCGGCGCGCTTGCCCCGCTGGTCCAGCCGGGCTTGCGCAATTGGAACGGCGTCGAGGTGGGCGTGCTGCGGCCGAGCGACTTGCTGGCTCAGCGCACCTGATTGGCGCCGATGGTGAGCCGGGCGAAGCGTTCGGCGCCGTTGCGGGCGAGGTCGCCGGTAACCCGCCTGCTGCGTTCCATGCCGACGATGGCGCCATGCGCGGCGTCCGCGATCAGATTGTCCGCGATCAGCGCCGCGCCGGCCCCCGCTGCCACCGAGACCGCGATACCGATGCCGGCGCCGCGCACGACGTTCCCGGTGACCGTGAGGTCGCGCAGATGGGGGCCCGAGCCGAGATGGATTCCGGCGAACGGCGCGTTCTCGATGACATTGCCGGTGACGGCGCTGTCCGCCTCGACCGCGATGCCGATCCCGGCGCCGCCGTCCGGGTCGGTGCCGGCGGGCCCGGCCGCCACCAGATTGCGGAGCAAATTGCCCTGCACCACCGCCAGCCGTCCGCCGCGGTTGAAATTCGCGACCGACACCCCGACCATCGCGCCGTCGACGATGTTGTTGGCGATCAATGCACCCTGAAAATCGAATTCGGCATACAGCGCGACCTCCTTGAGATCGCTGCAGGAATTGCCGATCACCTGCAGGTTCGAGGCGGCACGGCCGCGCACGGCGGAGAACGCCGCGTTCCTGACCCGGTTGCCGCGCACGATCACGTTGCCGGCGCGGAATACGTTGATGGCATTGCCGTTGTGGCCGGAGGCGCCGCTGCGCGCGGCGACATCCTCGATACGATTGTCGATCACCAGCGTGCCGTCGTCGCCCGCCTGCGAGCGCCAGACCACAATGCCGTTGTTGCCGGCATCGCGGATGCTGTTGCCGCTGATGACCAAGCCGCAAGCGTCGAGCGAGAAGATGGCGGCCCCCGCGACGCCGACGATCGTGTTGCGCGTGACCTCGCCTTCGATGCGCTCGAGCGCGATGCCGTCGCCGCCGGAGCCGACCATTTCGCAATGCTCGATCTTGATGCCGCGCCCGCTGGCGAAATGCACGAGGCCGCGGCCCGCGAGCGGCCGCGTCCCCCCGTCGAGGATGAGGCCGGTGAGCGTCACATGATCGGCATCCTTGGCCGAGAGCAGCGAGGCGCCTTCGGTGAACAGCAGCCGGGTCGCGCCCGGGCAGCCGATGAGCCGGGTGCCAGTCGGGAGCGTAAGGTCGCCGGCGCGGTAGACCCCGGGCGGGAGCATCAACGGCACCCGGGCCGCCGCCGTTTGCTCGATGGCGCGCTGCAATGTCCGGCTTTGGTCGTCCGGACTGTCGGGCTCGACCCGCAGGTCGACGGCGCTGACCCCGCGCGCCCATAGCGAGGGAGCGGGCGAGGGCGACGCAACCGCTTCGGTCGCGGCCAAGCCGAGGGCGGAAACGGCGAGAAGACGGCGGCGGTCGATGGCCATGGCATGTCCCGGATCGGAATGAGAACCACGGAGGTTCAAGTTCCGGGCCAGCGCCGCTGTACCGGGATGAGACAGAGGCGCTGGATGCGGTTAGCGCGTGTGTAGCCCGGATGGAGCGGCGCGCAGCGTCGCGCAATCCGGGAACGGCGTCCCGGATTACGCGCTGCTTCGCAGCGCTCCATCCGGGCTACGATGGGACCGTTAACCGGCAGCCGAGACCCGCGTTTCCGTCATAGCTGCAGCGGAATCGGAACTGGAGCGGACCGCGGCAAGCGTGCGTTCGGGCTTCCACGGAGTTTCGCGGGCGGCAACGAGCAATGCGAGCAGGATTGCTTCCGCGGCGCGCAGCAGATCGGCCTCGGTGAACCGCCGTCGTTTGTTGCCGGAACTGCGCATGCGCGCCCCCGCTCGGGACGCGTTCGGAACGTGCACGAATTGGACCAATCCGGCGTGGCTGCGCGTAAGCTCCAGCGCGCGCCAATAGGCGAAATTGCACAGGTACTTTCCGGCGTCGGTCGACAGCCGTGCCGGCACGCGCGCCGTTCGCGCGGCGATCCGCAGCGGCTGCTGCCGCGCCCGGGCAACGAGCGTCACCGGTCCCCCCGCGCGGATCGCCAAGGACGGATGCATGCCGTCCACATCGGCAAAGAGGGTCGAGCGACGGTTCCTAGCCCGTGCCTCGATCCGCAGGTGAGGCGTGCGTGGCGCGAGCCCGAACAGCAGCACGAGGTCCGGGCGGTGCCGGTCGATCAAGTCCGGGAGCTCGCGCTCGACCGCCGCATAGCTCGTCGGGAACACATGCGCGATGCGGTCGGTCCCGCTGAGCGCCGGCCGGCGGCGCCGCGCCAAGCGTTTGGCGAGCGCCGCGGTCGGATTGAACGGCGCGCCGGGGAACGGGCCGAATCCGGTGATGAGCACGGTCAGCGCCATTCACAATCCCATGGCTTGCGCGATCTCGTCGACCGCGAGCGCCGGGGAAAGCCGTCCTTCGGCCACCGCAGCCTCGAGCGTGGGCAGCCGCGCCCGCAGCGCCGGATCGCTCTTGAGCCGCGTGAATAGCCTATCGTCGAGCATGGTCCACATCCATTTGACCTGCTGCTCGCGGCGCCGTTGCGCCAGCTCGCCCGACGCGGTCAGCTTCTCCTTGTGTTCCAGGACGCGGCTCCACAGGTCGGCAATGCCCTCGCCCGTGAGCGCCGAATAGGTTGCGACCGGAGGCGCCCAATCCGGCGAACGGGGGTTGAGAATGTGGAGCGCGGCCCGGTATTCCGCGGCGGCGGCAAGCGCGCGCCTGCGGTTGTCGGCGTCCGCCTTGTTCACCGCGATCATGTCGGCAAGCTCGACCACGCCCTTCTTGAGGCCCTGCAGCTCGTCGCCCGCGCCCGCGATCGTCAGCAGCAGGAAGAAATCGGTCATGTCGGCAACCGCGGTTTCCGATTGACCGACGCCGACCGTCTCGACCAGCACCACGTCGAAGCCGGCGGCTTCGCAGATCAGCATGGCCTCGCGGGTCTTGGCCGCCACGCCGCCGAGGCTTCCCGACGTGGGCGAGGGGCGGATGAAGGCCGCGGGATCGGCCGCGAGCCTCGGCATCCGGGTCTTGTCGGCGAGGATCGAGCCGCCGGTGCGGTTGGAGGAGGGATCGACGGCGAGCACCGCGACGCGATGGCCCTGCTCGGTCAAATACGTGCCGAGCGCGTCGATCGTGGTCGATTTACCGACCCCCGGCATGCCGGTGATGCCGACGCGCACCCCCTTGCCGGTCTCCGGCAGCAGCTCCTGCACGAGCTCGCGCGCGGCCTGCTTGTGGTCGGGCCGTTTGGATTCGATCAGCGTGATGGCGCGCGCCACGACCGCGCGCTCGCCGGCGCCGATGCCGCGCACGAGCGCTTTCAGGTCGGGGGCCGAGCGGGCCGATTCGGATCGGGACGCCATGGGGCTCTGCTTAGACGACCCGGCAACCATAGTCACGGCGGACCAGCAGCCGTAGTCACGACGGAGAAACCGGACGGCGTTGCGCCCTCAGGCTCCGGTTCACCCAGACCTCCTACCTGTCTTGAGCACCGTGAAAAACGCCGAGCACCACGACCTCGGCAGTATCCTCACGGACTTCGTAGACGATGAT
Organism: Alphaproteobacteria bacterium; assembly: GCA_005884745.1. Classification (GTDB taxonomy): domain Bacteria; phylum Pseudomonadota; class Alphaproteobacteria; order Rhizobiales; family Xanthobacteraceae; genus AP-16. The sequence continues at coordinate 3,718 of VAZU01000051.1, read as the reverse complement.
GTAGGGCAGCCGGCGAACAGTCCATTCGTACGTGCCGGCAGCGCGTCCGACATGACCCAAATGAGGAAATTCACCGAGGCGATCGGCTGCTTGGCGAATACGAGTCACTACGCTCGAAGCGGCGGTGGGATTTCTCTTTGAGAGGAATTCGTAGATTCGGTTCGATGTCGGCGCGCGCTTGGAGGGCGTAACGAACCCTCATGGTTCGCACTTTTTCCAGAGTGCATCCATTTCTTCGTCGGTTGCGAAACGCGTCTTCCCCCCTCGCAACTCCTGTTGTCGGCGCCTGATCTCTTCAACTTGATCATCGGTCAATCGAAATTCCGCCCCCGCCATGTGTGCGAACAGCGCCTCGGCTATCTGATCTTGCGCGTCTTCCGGTAACTCGCGCGCCTGCGCGATGGCATCTTCAAGCAGCTTTGTCATTGTCGTCTCACTCCGCCGCTTCGCGCTCGTGCCCGAGCCGGCGATTGAGCTTTTTGACGAGCTCGACGGCCGCCTCGGCGATCACCGTGCCCGGCGGAAAGATCGCCTCGGCGCCGGCGGCCCGCAATACCTCGTAATCCTGCGCCGGGACCACGCCTCCGACCACGATCATGATGTCGCCGCGGCCCTGCCTCTCCAGCTCCGCCTTGAGCTCCGGCACGAGGGTCAGATGGCCCGCCGCGAGCGAGGACACGCCGAGGATGTGCACGTCGTTCTCGACCGCCTGGCGCGCGGCCTCCGCCGGCGTCGCGAACAGCGGCCCGATATCGACGTCGAAGCCGAGATCGGCGAACGCCGAAGCGATCACCTTTTGGCCGCGGTCATGGCCGTCCTGCCCGATCTTCGCGACCAGGATGCGCGGGCGCCGGCCCTCGTTGCGCTCGAAGCCCGCCACCAGCCGCTGCACGCGTTCGATGCTGTCCGACATGGCACCGGCCTCTTTCCTGTAGACCCCGGAGATCGCCTTCACTTCCGCCCGGTGGCGGCCGAATACTTTTTCGAGCGCCATGGAGATCTCGCCGACGGTCGCCTTGGCGCGGGCGGCATCGACCGCGAATGCCAGCAGATTGCCTTCGCCGGAGCGTGCACACTGCGTCAACGCATCGAGCTTTGTCTCGACTTCGCGGGCATCGCGCTCGCGCTTGAGCCGCGCGAGCTTCTCGATCTGCAGCCGGCGGACCGCGGAATTGTCGACCCTGAGCACCTCGACCGGCCGCTCGGTTTCCGGCCGATACTTGTTGACCCCGATCACCGATTGGACGCCGGCATCGATCCGCGCCTGGGTCTTGGCGGCGGCTTCCTCGATGCGCAGCTTAGGGACCCCGGCCCCGATGGCTTTCGCCATGCCGCCGAGCGCCTCGACCTCTTCGATGTGCCCCCACGCGCGGCGGGCGAGCTCGTAGGTGAGGCGCTCGACATAGAACGAGCCGCCCCATGGATCGATCACCCGCGTCGTCCCGGTTTCCTGCTGCAGGAACAGCTGGGTGTTGCGCGCGATCCGGGCGGAGAAATCCGTCGGCAGCGCCAGGGCTTCGTCGAGCGCATTGGTATGCAGCGATTGGGTATGGCCCTGTGTCGCCGCCATCGCCTCGACGGCGGTGCGCATCACATTGTTGAATATGTCCTGCGCGGTGAGCGACCAGCCCGACGTCTGGCAATGGGTGCGCAGCGACAGCGAGCGCGCATCCTTGGGGTCGAACGGCTTCATCAGCTTCGCCCACAGCAGGCGCGCGGCCCGCAGCTTCGCCACCTCCATGAAGAAATTCATGCCGATCGCCCAGAAGAACGACAGCCGCGGCGCGAACCGGTCGATCGTGAGCCCGGCGTCGAGCCCGGCGCGCACGTATTCGACACCGTCCGCGAGCGTGTAGGCGAGCTCGAGGTCCTGGGTCGCCCCGGCCTCCTGCATGTGATAGCCGGAGATCGAGATCGAGTTGAATTTCGGCATGTTCGCCGACGTGTAGGCAAAGATATCGGAGATGATCCGCATCGAGGGCAAGGGCGGATAGATGTAGGTGTTGCGCACCATGAACTCTTTGAGAATGTCGTTCTGGATGGTGCCGGCGAGCCTTTGCGGCGGCACGCCCTGCTCCTCGGCGGCGACGATGAACAGCGCCAGCACCGGCAGCACCGCGCCGTTCATCGTCATCGACACCGTCATCTGCTCGAGCGGGATGCCCGAGAACAGCGTGCGCATATCGTAGATCGAGTCGATGGCGACGCCCGCCATGCCCACGTCGCCGGCGACCCGCGGGTGGTCGCTGTCGTAGCCGCGATGGGTCGCGAGATCGAACGCGACGGAGAGTCCCTTCTGGCCCGCCGCGAGATTGCGCCGGTAGAACGCGTTGGAATCTTCCGCGGTGGAGAAGCCGGCGTATTGCCGGATGGTCCACGGCTGGGTGACGTACATGGTGGGATAGGGGCCGCGCAGGTACGGCGGGATGCCCGGATAGGTATCGAGGAAATCCAGCTCGGCTACGTCGCTCGGCCCGTAGAGGGGTGCGACCGCGATCCCCTCCGGCGTGATCCACGGCTGCGCCGTGCCGGGCGGGGCTGCGACCGGCTCGTCGGCAAAATCGACCCTCGCAAAATCCGTTCGCACGCGCTGCGAACAATTAGCCACCATCGAACATAGCATGCGCGGCCTGCAGCGTCGCGAGCGCGTCGCAGCCGGCGTAAATGAAGGTTTTTACGCCGGAATCTCGCAATCTTGCTTCCGCCTCTCGCGGCCTGCCTGCCAGATAAATATGGCCTGCGCCGGCGTTTGCGAGCGCCCGCGCCGCGGCTTCGGCTTCCTTCGCGTAGACCTCGTCGGAGGAGCAGAGGCAGGCGAGCTTCGCCCCGGACGCGCGGAAGGCGGCGATCAACGCGTCGAGGTCGGTCCTGCGCTCGGTCGCGTTGCCGGGAAAGCCCTCGTTGCTCACCGCCTCGATCCCGCCCGCCTCGAACAAATTTTTCGCCCAGCTCGCCCGCGCGGCGAACGCCGCAAGCGGCCCGAGGTTGGCGAGAAAGATTTTCGGCCGCACCCCGGTGTCGCGCAGCAGGCGATCCGATTCCTCGCGCAACCGTTCATAGGGTTGGGAAAGCCGGACGCGCGGCAGCGGCGCGAACCGGATGGCGCCGGCCGGCGGCGGTGCGTCCATCGGCGCAACGTCGAGCACGGCGACTGGGACTTCGCCGATGTCGGGGAACTCGCTCACCCCAGTGAGCACGTCTTCGCGCATCGCGACGGCCTTCTCGCGCTCGGCACGCACGCGCGCGATTTTTTGCTGGATCAGGCCTTGCTCGAGCGCGGCGGCCAGTCCGCCATCGGCCTCGATTTCCCGAAACAAGCTCCAGGCGCTGCCGCACAGTTTCCCGGTCAGATCCTCGAGCGCGCCGGAGCCGGCCGCGGGATCCGCGACCTTCGCCAGATTGGCTTCTTCGAGCAGAACGAGCTGCGTGTTGCGCGCGATCCGCCGCGCAAAGCCGTCGGGGAGGCCGAGCGCCGCGGTGAACGGCAGCACGCTCACCGCATTGGCGCCGCCGAGTCCCGCGGAGAACACCGCAACCGTCGTCCGCAGCAGGTTCACCCAAGGGTCGCGCTTCATCATCATGCGCCAGGCGGTCTCCGCCGAGACGAAAACCGGCTCGGGCCGAAGCCCGCACGCGGCCTCGACGCGTGCCCACAGCCGCCGCACGGCGCGGAACTTGGCCATGGTCAAAAATTCATCGGCATCGGCCGCGAGGCGGA
>VAZU01000328.1 GCA_005884745.1 Alphaproteobacteria bacterium | reverse complement strand
CGAGAACTATCGTGGCGAGCAGCAATTCACCGCCGGCTGGATCGCGCTTCGGTTCCTGAACGATCCGCAGCTGGCGATGCCGCATTTCGCCGGCATCGCGCAGGGCATCACCAACCCGATCACGCTGGCGCGCTCGGAATATTGGCAGGGCCGGGCGGCGGAGGCCGCGCACCGGCTCGCGCAGGCGCGTGCGCATTACGAGGCATCGGCACGCTATCCCACCGCCTATTATGGCCAGATCGCCCGCGGCAGGCTCGGCCTTGCCGAGATCGCGCTGCGGCGGCTGCCGGAGCTGAGTTCGGCGCAGCGCGGCGCGCTCGCCGATCTCGATGTGTTGCGGGCGGCCGAAATGCTGTACGCGGCCGGCGCACACCATCTCATCCTCCCGTTCATGGCGGACCTGGGCGATCGAATGCCGGACGCGCATGCGCTGGAAGCGCTCGCCCGGATCACCGAGAGCCACGAGGACGCCCGCGCCATGCTGCTCCTCGGCAAGGGGGCGCTGGCGCAGGGCCTTGCCTTGGATGCTTACGCGTTTCCCACCTTCGGCGTTCCCCATTTCGGCGCGATCGGCCCCGAGGTCGATCGCAGCATCATCTATTCGATCGTGCGCCAGGAGAGCGCCTTCGACCAGAACGACGTGTCGACCGCGCAGGCGATGGGATTGATGCAGGTCACCCCGGAGGCGGGGCGCCATGTCGCCGGCCGGTTCGGGGTCCGCTATGATCAGAAGAAGCTGCGCCACGATGCCGTCTACAACACCCAGATGGGCGCAGCCGAGCTCGGGGAACTTTTCCAGATTTATCGCGGCTCCTACATCCTGGCGTTCGCCGCCTACAACGCCGGCCAGGGCCGGGTCAAGGAATGGCTCGAGCGCTACGGCGATCCGCGCGATCCGGCCGTCGACCCGATCGACTGGGTCGAGCGCATCCCGTTCGCCGAGACGCGCAACTACGTCGAGCGGGTGATGGAGAATCTGCAGGTCTATCGCATCCGGCTCGGGGGCGGATCGCGGCTGATGATCGAGGCGGACCTCTACCGCGGCGCCGTCGCGAATTGAGCCGGTCTCCTCATGCCCGCGCTTGTCGCGGGCATCCACGTCTTAATAGCGTGCTGCATCAAAGACGTGGATGGCCGGGACACCCCCGGGCTCTATTTGGGCACGGCCCAGCGAGTTGATAACCCGGGGGCGGCCACGACGGGCGCAGTGAGTCATGATCCAACGCCATTGGCATGACGCCGCTTGGAGGACTTGGCGCCTGTGCTAGGATATTGTGAGAAAGGGAGGCCCGCGATGAAGTTGATCCACGCATTGGCGCTGGGCGCGGCCTTGATTTTGGTCGCGTCGATTCAAATCGCCGTCATGTCGCCTGCCTGTGCCGTAGAGCCCGAAGGCAAAGCCTCCAAGTCGAAAACCAAGAAAGCGACGAGCAAACCTCGGCACCACGCGACGACGCCCCAGGCCGGGCAACCACGGGCGGCAGATCCGCAAGAGCGGAAAAATTATGGTTATTAGCGCTGCGGCGGTTGACAGTCTTTAGCCGCGGCATTGCGACCTGTCCGAGCGCAGATGACGACGGAACCGATCACCGGCGACACCGACGGCGAGGGCTGGTCGCCGATCTTCGTCACCGCGCAGGATGGCATCAGGCTTCACGTCCGCGATTATCGGGCGCGTGCTGCGACCGGACTGCCGGTCGTGTGCTTGCCGGGCCTCACCCGCACCGGCGCCGATTTTCACGAGCTCGCGCGGACGCTGGCGGGGGATGCTGCCGAGCCCCGGCGCGTCATCGCGCTCGATTGCCGCGGCCGCGGCCGCTCGGATCACGACCGCAAGCCGGCCAATTATTCGCTTCCCGTCGAGGTTGCGGACCTCGTTTCGGTGCTCACGGCGCTCGAGATCGACCGCGCGGTGTTCGTCGGCACCTCCCGGGGCGGCATCCTGGCGATGCTGCTCGCGCCCGTGCGACCCAGCACGATGGCAGGGGTCGTCCTCAACGACGTCGGGCCGGTGACCGAAGCCCAGGGGCTGATCCGCATCAAGCGGCTGGTGGGCAAATTACCGACCCCGCGCACGTTCGAAGAGGGGGCCGACATCCTGCGGCGGCTCGGCGCGGCCCAGTTCCCGAACCTCGGCCCTGCGGATTGGCTGCGGCAATCCAGGCGCACCTGGAACAAAGAGGACCACCGGCTGGTCCTTGCCTACGACCCGAAGCTCGCGACGATTCTCGACGGCATCGATCTGGAGCGGCCGCTCGCTGCTTTGTGGGCGCAGTTCGACGCACTCGCCCGCGTGCCGCTGATGGTGATCCGGGGCGGAAATTCCGACATTTTGTCGCGCGCCACCCTCGAGGCCATGCGTGCGCGCCGCGCCGACCTCGATTTCGTCGAGATCCCCGACCAGGGTCATGCGCCGCTGCTCGACGGGCCCGAGATCATCCGTCGCATCGCCGGCTTCATCGCGCTGTGCGATTCGGGATGAACATGGGCGCAGCACGGCTCGGGCCCTCGGACGCCGAACCCAAGCGCTCAGCTTTCTCGCCGGTCGTACGTCGTGTAGCCTGTGCCGGCTGTCTCCATTATGATGCCATGCGGGCTGCTGGTCGGGCTTGCGTGCGGGGCGCGTTGTTGAAATCCTGGTGGGGCTCGCCGGGCCGTGTTCGCGCAAC
>VAZU01000050.1 GCA_005884745.1 Alphaproteobacteria bacterium | reverse complement strand
GCGTAGCCGGTCGACATTTCCGATTTGTTTCCGGTCGTCACCACCATGAGCCCGAATTTGTTGGAGATGGCCATCAGGATGGCGCCGCGCGCGCGCGACTGCAGATTTTCCTCCGCTTCGTCGCGCGGTTTTCCGGCAAACAGGGAGGCAAGCGCGCGCTCGAGCCCTTCCACCGCCGGCTCGATCGCAACGATTTCGCAGCCGACGCCGAGCCGCTTGGCGACCGCGGCGGCGGCATCGAGCGACTGCTGCGAGGTGAAGCGATAGGGCAGCATGACGCAGCGCACCCGCTGCGGTCCCAGCGCATCGACGGCGAGCGCCGCGCAGAGCGCGGAATCGATGCCGCCGGAAAGCCCGAGAACGACACCGGGAAACCGGTTCTTCTCGACGTAATCGCGCAAGCCCAGCACGCACGCGGCGTAATCGGCCTCCTCCCCCTCCTCGATCGCCTCGACCGGCCCCTCGACGCAGCGCCAGCCATCGTCTGCGCGCCGCCAGCGGGTGATCGCCACACTCTCGCGAAAGGCCGGAAGCTGCGCGGCGAGCGTGCGGTCGGCGTTGAGCACGAAGGAGGCGCCGTCGAACACCAGCTCGTCCTGGCCGCCGACCTGGTTGAGATAGACGAGCGGCAGGCCGCTCTCCGTTACCCGCGAAACCGCGAGGTTGAGGCGAGCCTCGGTCTTGTCGCGCCAATAGGGCGACCCGTTCGGCACCAGCAGGATTTCCCCGCCGGTCTCCGCGATGCATTCGACGATGTCGGGCCCCCAGATATCCTTGCAGACGGGAATGCCGATCCGTACGCCGTCGAGCACGATGGGGCCCGGCATGGGGCCCGGCGTGAACACGCGTTTCTCGTCGAACACGCCGTAGTTCGGCAGATCGACCTTGAAGCGCTTGGCCTGGATGCTGCCGCCGCCGAGCAGGAGATAGGCGTTGTAGAGCTTCCCCTCCTCCACCCACGGCGCGCCGATCAGCAGCGCCGGCCCGTTGTCGGCGGTCTCGCGCGCGAGAATCTCGACGGCGGAACGGCACGCGGCCTGAAACGCCGGCTTGAGCACGAGGTCTTCGGGCGGATAACCGCCGATGAAGAGTTCGGAAAACATCACGACGTCGGCGCCCGCGCGCGCCGCCGCGGCGCGGGCCTGCCGGGCTTTCTCCAGGCAGCCGGTCACGTCCCCTACGGTCGGATCGAGCTGCGCCAACGCAATCGTGAGGCGGTCGGACGAGCGGGCATTCATGGCCTGATGTACGCGCGCCGTCGGGACTGCGCAAATCGGCCGGCATTCGCGGGACCCAGCACCCGCGCAGTCGCAATCTACGTAAGACAGATTGCGAAGAAATCGTTGTGAGCGTAGAAGATGCATTTTGGCGAATTGAAATGACTTAAGCCATTGATACGGCTTCAAAACTTTTATGAACAAGGGCAAAAAAATCGCAGATTCCGAGCGATTTTCGCCCGCAACGACGCTTCCGCGTTGGATCCTCAGGGGCTCACAGCGCCGCGGCGGCGGGCAGCGGCTTGTGCTGCGCCGTGCGCTCGGTTTTCAGCAACTCCGCGAGCAGGAACGCGAGGTCGATCGACTGCTCGGCATTGAGGCGGGGGTCGCAGAACGTGTGATAGCGGTCGTTGAGCTCGGCGTCGGTGATCGCCCGCGCGCCGCCGGTGCATTCGGTCACGTCCTGGCCGGTCATCTCCAGGTGCACGCCGCCCGCATAGGTGCCCTCGGCCGCATGCGCGGCAAAGAAGCTCTTCACTTCCTGAAGAATGAGATCGAACGGACGGGTCTTGTAGCCGGAGGCGGAAATGATGGTGTTGCCGTGCATGGGATCGCATGACCACACCACGACCTTGCCCTCGCGCTTGACCGCACGCAGCAGCGCGGGCAGATGCTCGCCGAGCTTCTCGGCGCCGAACCGGCAGATCAGCGTCAACCGCCCCGGCTCGTTGTCGGGATTGAGGATGTCGATCAGCCGGATGAGCTCCTCGGGCTTGAGCGAGGGCCCGCATTTCAAGCCGAGCGGGTTCTTGATGCCGCGGCAGAACTCGACATGCGCGCCGTCCGCCTGCCGGGTACGGTCGCCGATCCACAAGAGATGCCCCGAGGTGCAGTACCAATCGCCGGAAGTGGAATCGACGCGGGTGAGCGCCTGCTCGTAGGGCAGCAGCAGTCCTTCGTGGCTGGTGTAGAAATCCGTGGTTTTCAGCTCCGGATGGCTCTCCAGATCGAGCCCGCAGGCGCGCATGAAGCCGAGCGCCTCGGAGATGCGGTTGGCGAGCTCGAGATAGCGCCGCGACTGCGGGCTGTCCTTGATCGAGCCCAGCATCCATTGATGCACGCTGCCGAGATTGGCGTAGCCGCCCTGGGCGAAGGCGCGCAGCAGATTGAGGGTCGCCGCGCACTGGCGGTAGGCCTCGAGCTGCCGATGCGGATCGGGGGTGCGCGCTTCCGCCGTGAACTCGATGTCGTTGATGATGTCGCCGCGATAGCTCGGCAGCTCCTTGCCGTCTCGCGTCTCGGTCGGCGAGGAGCGCGGCTTGGCGAACTCGCCGGCAATGCGGCCGAGCTTGACGACCGGCGAAGCCGCCGCATAGGTGAGCACGACCGCCATCTGCAGAAACACCCGGAAGAAGTCGCGGATGTTGTCGGCGCCGTGCTCGGCGAAGCTTTCCGCGCAATCGCCGCCCTGCAGCAGGAAAGCGTTTCCGGCCGCGACCCGGCCCAGCGCCCGCTTGAGGCTGCGCGCCTCGCCGGCGAACACCAGCGGCGGGAAGGTCGCGAGCTGGCGTTCGACCCGGGCGAGCGCCGCCGGGTCGGGGTACTCCGGAAGCTGCTTGGCCGGCCGGCTCCGCCAGCTGTCGGGGGCCCAGCGCTGGGGCATGATCACCTCCGCCATTTTCCATGCGAGCATCCGCGGGCGTTCCGCCCAGGGAGCGGCCGGGGTTATACACGCCCGACCGGGCTCGCGTCTAACGAGGCTCGCAGGCTGGCTTCGGCGGGATTACCTACTCGGCCGCCTCCCGCCTATAGCGCGCCACGGGCTTGCGCATCGTGACGAGTTCCTCCGCCGCGGTCGGATGCACCGCCATGGTGGCGTCGAAATCGGCCTTCCGCGCCTTCATGGTCACCGCCACGCCGACCAGCTGAATGAGCTCGGCCGCGTCCGGACCCACGATGTGGCAACCGACCACGCGGTCGGTCGAGCCGTCGACCACGAGCTTCATCAGCATGCGGGTGTCGCGCCCGGAGAGCGTCGCCTTCAGCGGACGGAAGCTCGCGCGGTAGACATCCACGGCCGCGAGCCGCGCCCGCGCCATGGCCTCGGTCATGCCGATCACGCCGACTTCCGGCTCGGAAAACACCGCGGTCGGCACATGGGCATGGTCGACCGCCGTCGGGCGACTGCCGAACACGGTGTCGGCAAACGCCTGCCCCTCGCGGATCGCGACCGGGGTCAGGTTCACCCGGTTGGTGACGTCGCCGACCGCGTAGACGTTCGACGCCGAGGTCCGGGAATACGGGTCGACGGCGATGCCGCCGTTTTCCGCAAGCTCGACGCCCGCAGCCCCCAGACCGAACTCCGCCACATTGGGGCGCCGTCCGAGCGCGAACATGACGCGGTCGGTCTCGATCGCCTGCCCGTCGCTGAGCTTCGAGCGCACGCCGGTCGCGGTCTTTTCCACCGCGGCGACGGTGCGGCCCGTCAGGATGCGAATGCCGCCTTTCTCCATCTCGGTACGCAGGTGGGAGCGCACATCGTCATCGAAGCCGCGCAGGATGTTCTCGCCGCGATAGACGAGGGTGACCTGCGCGCCGAGCCCCGCGAAGATGCAGGCGAACTCCACCGCGATGTAGCCGCCGCCCTGGATGAGAATGCGGGAGGGGAATTCCGGCAGATGAAACGCCTCGTTCGAGGAGATGACGTGCTCGATTCCCGGGATCGTGCCGTTGCCCGGCCGGGCTCCGGTCGCGACCAGGACGTAATGGGCGCGGACCGCGGCGCTGGTGGCGACCAGGCGCAGCTTGTGCGCGTCCTCCAGCACGACGCGGCTCTTGACGATCGTCACCCCGGCATCTTGCAGATCGGCGATATACGCCGCTTCGAGCCGGGCAATCTCGCGATCCTTGTTGGCGATCAGGCCGGGCCAGTCGAAGCGCGGCGGCGACACGGTCCAGCCGTAGCCGGCGGCGTCGGCGAATTCGCGGGAGAATCGCGAGGCGTAGGCGAGGAGCTTTTTCGGCACGCAACCGCGAATGACGCAGGTGCCGCCGACGCGATATTCCTCGGCGATCATCACCTTGGCGCCGTGCTCGGCGGCAACGCGAGCGGCGCGTACGCCGCCGGAGCCGGCTCCGATCACGAACAGATCGACGTCGTCGCTCATCGCATCTCCACGTCGCTCCGCCGCAGGGCTAGAGATCGTAACCCTTCTTCTTCATCTCCGCGCGCATTTTGCTCATCACCTCCTCGGAAAACTTGTTGGCCCATTGCTGGATGCGGCGGAAACCGTCGTCGAGAACTTTCGGCTCCTCGTTGACGATCTTCCTGCCCAGCGGCGACTTATAGAAGGTCAGCGCGTCCTTGAGCTCCTGCTCGGTGAACGTCCTCGCGTACAGCTGCGCGACCTGATCGACCAGCTGCGATGCGCGCGGGGCATACTCGGTTCGCAATTGCGCCGCAACGTCGTTCAGCTCCCTGCCCAGCGCGGGATTGGTTTGCATGAACACGGCTTTGACCTGCTCGATGACGCCGGGGACGACCGCGTCCCAGAGCTGCGTCGATCCTTTGAGCACGATGAGCTCCTTGGCAACCGCGACGGCGGCGGGCGTAGGCTCTTCTGCCGACGCAAGCCCGGTGAACATCGCCATGGTGAAGACGACGGCCGCGGCACGCGCGCCGCGGGCAAGCTTAGGTGCCATCATGAACTCGGTCCTCCCCTGCAGTGCTCAAGTTACGGCCGCTCGACGATGCGCACGCCGTCCGGGCCGGCGATGATCGCGGTCTTGGCCAGCCCGATGAACAAACCATGCTCGACGACGCCGGGAATCTCCGCAAGCCGATCGGCAAGCAATGGCGGCTCGATGATCCGCGTCAGCGCCGCGTCGAGAATGAGGTGACCGGCCTCCGTGACGAAAGCATGGCCGTCCCGGGTCCGCCGCAAGCTGATGGGCCCGGGCGCGCCGGCTCCCGCCGCGGCGCTCTCGATCGCACGTCGGGTTGCCGCAAGCCCGAACGACACCACTTCGACGGGCAGCGGGAACCGTCCCAACAGAGCCACCCATTTCGACTCATCGGCGATCACGATCATTCGCGAGGAGGCCGCCGCCACGATCTTCTCGTGGAGCAGCGCGCCGCCTCCCCCCTTGATCAACGTCAGGTCCGGAGCGATCTCGTCGGCACCGTCGATCGTGAGGTCGAGTTCGGGCGTCTCGTCGAGGGTCGTCAGCGGCAGCCCCAGCCGCTCGGCGTCGGTGCGGGTGGCCTCGGAGGTCGCCACCCCGACGACGTCGAGCCCGGCGCGCACGCGATCCGCCAGCAGCTCGACGAAGTGTTTGGCGGTCGAGCCGGTGCCCAGCCCGAGGCGCATGCCGGGCTCGACGAACTCGAGCGCTGCGGCGGCGGCTTGGCGCTTGTAATCTTCCGAGTTCATGGCGGGAGCGGGACGCGGATCCTGGCCGATCGTGAAGCGCGCCTTACTAACCCCGTTCGCAGGCCGCGCCTAGTGCAAAACACGGGCGTGCCGCGGCTCAACGCCGGAGTCCAGGCACACGCCATGGCTCACGAACCGGCCAAAGCGCAAGGAACGGCCTTGAATTCCGAGCCGTTTCGTGCCTCGTGACTGCCTCCATTGCTGCGATTCCAACACATGGCCGTGCCCACCATCGTCTTCGATCTCGACGGAACGCTCGTCGATACCGCTCCGGATCTGATCGCGACGCTCAATGCTCTGTTCGCGCGCGAAGGGCTGCCGCCCCCCGGCAACGAGCTGCGCAACATGATCGGGGGCGGAGCGCGGCAGCTGATCGAGCATGCGCTCGCGCGGGAAAGCGTCAAGATTTCCGATCGTGAATTGGAGCGTCTGTACGCCGGCTATATCCGACATTATGCCGCTCACATCGCCGATTGCTCGCGACCGTTCCCGGGATTGGAGCCGGCGCTGGATGCGCTTGCCGCGGCGGGATGCCGGCTGGCGGTGTGCACGAACAAGCTGGAGTTTCTCGCCGTCCGGCTGCTCGAAGCGCTCGGGCTTGCCGGGCGTTTCAGCGCCATCTACGGCCAGGATACCTTCGGTCTGCAAAAGCCCGATCCGGAAGTGCTGCGGCGGACCGTGGCACGGGCCGGCGGCGGGATGGAACTTGCGCTGATGGTCGGCGACTCGGTGACCGACATCCGCATGGCGCGCGAGGCGGCAATTCCGGTGGTCGCGGTCGATTTCGGCTATACCGAGACGCCGGTCGCGCTGCTCGCGCCGGACCGGATCATCAGCCGGTTCGACGATCTGCCGGCGGCCGTAAGCGAGCTGTTGCGGCCGCCCCGCTGACACATTTCATTCCTAGCGTGGCGATACCTGCGTGGAACTCAGCATCGTCGCGCCGCCCGGCGGCTGCCCTCCAGGAGGAGAAATGAGCAAAGCGCAAGCACTCGCGTTTGCGGGATTGGCGCTGCTGCTCGGCGCCTGCAGCGGCTGGCCGAGGGGCGCGGGATTCGGGCTGTTCGGCGGCGCGCCGGCGATGCCCGCCACCGCCAGCATCGATCTCGACTCCGAGCCGCAAGGGGCGGAGGCGAAGACCTCGGCCGGCGGAAGCTGCCAAACGCCGTGCACGCTGGAGGTGCCGACCGGCGGCGGCTTCTCCGTGACCTTCGCGCGCGAGGGCTTTGCGCCGCAGACCGTTGCGGTACAGGTTCAGCCGGACCAGGAGAAAGCGTCGGTCAAATTCACGCCGAACCCGGTATTCGCCCAGCTCGGTCCGGCGCCGGGCGCCAAGAAGAAGCCGGCGGCGAAGCGCCCCGCAAAACCCGCGACGGCGGCTCCGGGCACGAGCGGCCGATAGCGACCGGCGCCGGAAACTGCACTCGGCGCAGCGGTTGACACCTCTTCGTGGCCTCTCTTAAATCCTGCGCACTTCCTGCTGCCTGTTGTGGCAATGTCGGTGCAGTCGCAGGAGCTCCGCCAGATGGCGGCGGAGGGCGCTTAGCTCAGCGGGAGAGCGTTCCCTTCACACGGGAGAGGTCGTAGGTTCAATCCCTACAGCGCCCACCAGCCCATCCTCGGCATTCGACATTTCACCGCAGTTCATTCGCCAACGCGCGGCTGACGGCGGCCGATCCCACCTGCAAATAGAATTGCACTCGTCTCGAAACACTGCCTGAATAGGCGCTGCTCATGGGGAGGGTACGATGAAATACTGGATCAGCGTCCGCAAGGTACAAGCCGGCAGGTTTACCGATAAGCCTGAGCTGGGACCAACGCGCTACTTGCGCGTGCCCGACGCAGAAGTGCCGGCGCCGAACCATCAAATCGGGATGTCGCAATGGATCAAGGAGATCATCGCATTATTTCCTCCATCTCCTACGGACCCCAAAAAGGGTCCGGCTGGCGATCTGTTGTTCTTCGTGCACGGTTACAACAATACGGTTGAAGAGGTCGACTCGCGTCACCGTCGCATCCAAGCAGGGCTGACGGCCAACAACTTTTCCTGTCCCGTGGTCAGCTTCGATTGGCCGTCGGGCCATTCCGCGCTGGGCTATCTCGAGGACCGCGACAACGCAAGGATAACGGCCGTCCGCCTGGTCAGCGGGGGAATCAAGCCTTTCGTCCAAGCCCAGGACCAGCCTTGCAACATTCGGGTCCACGTGCTTGGACATTCAACGGGTGCATTTGTGGTCCGCGAAGCTTTCGATCACGCCGATGATGGTCAGGTCACCGCCACGCCGTGGACCGCAGGCCAACTGGTCCTGATCGCCGGCGACGTATCGTCAATTTCGTTCTCAGCGGATGATCCCGAGACCGAAAGCACCTACCGCCATTGTTATCGCCTTACCAATTATTCCAACGCTTACGACGAGGTCCTCCAGATTTCGAATGTGAAACGCATCGGCCTCGCGCCGCGGGTCGGCCGCGTCGGCCTGCCGCTCGATGCGCCGCAAAAGGCCGTGAACGTCGATTGCTCGTATTATTTTTGGTCCAAGTACGAGAAGAGCCAAGGTACCGAAGATTTTCTGCTCACGTCTCACTCTTGGTACTTCTCAGACGAGGTATTTCACAAAGATCTGGCGATTACTTTGCGAGGCACCATCGACCGTCACGTCATCCCGACGCGCAGCACCCCCGAACCTGCAGGCATGCGGCCCCTCGCGACCATGAGTTCGTTGATCAATATCAGCCAGGAGCCGCCGCCAAGGGGCTGATTCGGCCAGGGAAAAACAGATGACGTCGTTCCAACGTTGCGTCTGATCCCGACAGCGCCGAACGAGCTTCACGGCCGTGCCGGAAGCGAGCCCGGGGACGCTTGGTCCATCTGTTCCGTCTCGCGCGATCAGGATCGCCGCAGCTGGCTCTCTCTCACGACCCTCTCGTGGGGTTCCCGTGCACTTTTGATGCGACAGCCGAGCTGCTGACGAACCACCTCCTAGATCCCGGTCGCCGCGAATCGCTCGGACAGGCTGGGCAAGAGCTCCACCTGCTCGCCAATTCGGAATTTAGGATCGGTCACATCGGTGCCCCGCGATCCGGCGCCGAAGATGCAACGCGTCGCGTTCCCAGGGACGGCGGCGGCACGCCAAATACCTGGTCGTGCGGCTCCAACGCGAAAACGCCCGGCCATGCCGGGCGTTCCCTCGATCGCAACGCGCGCCTAACCTCACGCTGAGCGAAGATTGCCGGCCGCTTGCTTGCCGCGCTCGGTCACCACATCGTAGCTGACCTGCTGGCCTTGCACCAGCGTGCCCAGCCCGGCGCGCTCGACGGCACTGATATGCACGAATACGTCGCGGGATCCGTCATCCGGCTGGATGAAACCGAACCCCTTTTGCACGTTGAAAAACTTCACGGTACCCGTGGCCATGACCGGCCTCCATCTGTTGCACACTTGCTCCCGCCGGCATTCACCCGACGGACATCCGAGTTCGGGGGTGACTTGAGAGCGCAACCCTCGAGGGGAGCGTGGCAAGGCAGGCCGAAAACTTGGTTGTGCCCGTCCCTAGCGCCGGACCGGTTTCGGAGTCAAGTCGCCGACCGCCGGCGAATGCTCGGCGCGTTGCAGCGGATAATCGTGATGATGATAGAGCGAGCGAATACCCTCGGCATCGAACCGCAGATCGCCCACCTGCATGAAGGCGCCGAGCATGCGCGCGCCCGGAAGCTCCTCGACGGCAAAGCGAATGGCCTCGGCGGCCGATGCGAACCGCCGATATCCGAGCGGCCCCCGCGGCCCGCCCGAGCGCTTCGCGATGAAAAGTTCAGCAGCCGCCGTATAATCGAAATCCATCACGGACTTTCAGTTTGCTCGTTCGAGCACGCGAGCCGAGCCGCATGCCGGGCTCGGCTTCAGGGCGGGTCCGGCAAGCAGCCGTCGACTCGCTTCAACAGCTCTCACGCTCGAATCGCTATGGCTCCTGCTCCGCTTCCGGAGGAGCCGTCTCGCGATCCCGCTCGGCTTTGCGCTGCTCGGATTTCTCGTGCAGCTTCTTGAGCTTTTCCGCCTGTTTGGCGCGCGCCTGGCGATCGCGTTCCGCACGCTGCTGACGGTAATTCGGCCTGAATGCCATGGGCGCTCCTTTTCCGGAATCCGTGCCCGCAAATCAGTGATCAGAAGGCGCCGCTTCCGTTTCGATTTCTCAATCTCTGGCGCGTGGCAAGCTTACACCCGACCCGGCTTGAAGACCAGCCAAGGCGCGGCATGCTATCGGATCGGTCGGAACTCACCGATCAGTGGCGCGGAAATCGGCGGCGAAAACTTCGGGGCAGCGACGGGCAAGGATCGCGCCGCGCGGGCCCGGAGCCGGGGCGGTCGCGCAGCGGCAAGCCGCATGCCGCCGATTCGACAGCCGCCGATTGTTGGTGCCGATTTGAGCAACCTGAAAATCTCCCCGGCGGTGCGCACGCTTCTCCGCCAGGGAAGCTTCGGAACATCGAAAGCGGCAGGGATCGAAGCCGAATGGCGGAGACGCTCCGCGGTTGGAGGCTCGCGCTTGAGCAGAAATCCGATGCCGCGTAATGTCCGATCCCGCGCCGCCAGCCGGCCGCAGCGGAGGGGACAATCCTGTGAGAGGGGCACCATGCGATTCATCATGAAGATTTCCTGGGACGTCGAAGCAGGCAATGCACTCGCGCGGAAGGGCACACTCGCCTCGACCGTGCAATCGATCCTCGCGGACGTCAAACCGGAAGCGGCGTATTTCATGGCGGAAGATGGCAAGCGCGGCGGCATCCTGGTCGTCGACATAACGGACGCATCACAGATTCCGGCGCTCGCTGAACCGTGGTTTCTCGCCGCCAATGCCAAGGTGGAGTTTCTGCCGGCAATGCGGCCTGAAGATCTGGCGAAGGCCGGGCCGAGCATCGAAGCTGCGGTCAAGAAATATGGCGGATCGCGTTAGGGAAGCGGGGCCGGAGCCGCGACGTTCGAGAGCCGTCGGCCAAGCTTGTGCGGCTTGCGGACCGAGTTCGTGAGGCCGGTCGAGCTTGCAGCCGCGATCCAGGCGAGAGCATCTTCATCATGAAAACCGGGGCAAGCTGCAAAGCGGTCGATCGCCGCATCTTTCTTGGATTGCTAGCGGCGATGCTGGTCTTTACCGGAGGCTTCGTGGTGCGGACCGCCGCCCAGGGGCCTGCGCAAACGGTGCGCCTGGTCGTCGACTACGGCGACGGGATGACAAAAATATTCGATGGACTTGCCTGGTCGAAGGGCAATACGGTTCTCGACGTCCTGAATCGCGCGCAGGCGCACCCGCACGGGATCACGTTTGCGTACACCGGCAGTGGCGCATCGGCATTCCTGACCAAGATCGACGACCTCCAGAACCAGGGCGGGGGATCCGGCGCGAAGAACTGGCAATATTGGGTGAACACGACCTATGCCGACCGCAGCTTCGCGGTGTTCGAGGTCCAGGCTCTGGACACGGTGTTTTGGCGCTTCGCAGGAGGTGGAAAATGAAGTCGATGTCGCGGATGGGGATATGGCGCGCTTCCACGATTGTGCCTGACGTCCTGCTCGCCGCTGGACTGATCGGCCTGGATGTGGTTGCGCGCCTGGTGCCGCACGCGCCCAATTTCACGCCGCTCGCGGCGAGCGCGCTGTTTGCGGCCGCCGTGTTCCGCGTTCGCATCTTGTCGTTCGCGGTGCCGCTGATCGCGATGGCGCTCAGCGATTCCATTCTGGGATTTTACGACTGGCGGGTGATGGCCGTGGTTTACGCGGCGATCGCGCTGCCCGCGGGAATGGCGCTCTGTGCCGGCCGGTCGCCGTCTCCGATCGCGCTGCTTTGCCTCGCCGTGTCGTCATCGGTCGTTTTCTTCGTTTCGACGAATTTCGCCGTCTGGGCGTTCGACACGATGTACACCCACGACTTCGCCGGGCTGAGCACCTGCTACGTGGCCGCGCTGCCGTTCTTCCAAAACACCTTGAGCGGCGATCTCTTCTGGATGTGCGTGTTGTTCGGCGGGCATCGGCTCGTTCGCGTCCTGCTCGCGACGGCGCGACGAGCCGCCCCGAGCGGGGCTGCCGCGTAACCGGACGACAAGCCGCGGCGGTTCGGGTTGCCGAAGCGGCTGCGCCAGGGCGCGCACCCGCGCTTCAGCTTTGCCGCGCGGGGGGCTCGCGCGACATTCCCCGTGCGGCGAGCTCGTCGAGATATTCCTGCCAATAGCGCTGCTGATTGCGACCCAGCTCGTGCAGATAGTCCCAGCTGTAGATCCCGGTCGAATGCATGTCGTCGAAGGTGAGCCGCACGGCATAATTGCCGACCGGTTGCACCTCGAGAATTTCCACATATCTCTTGCCGGGTACGGTTTTGCGCTCATGCGGCGAATGGCCCTGGACCTCGGCGCTCGGGCTCTTGACGCGCAGGTATTCGGCCGGCAGCAGGAACTGCTCGCCGGTATCGAAGCTGACCGCGAGAGCCCTGCGGTCCTTGGGAAGCCTGATTTCGGTCGGCCAGGTCATGGCAGGGTCCTGCGGCAAGGTGCTTGCGACGCCCGGTCGCTTTCCCAGCGGTCGCATGGCATATTCAACGCGATCCTGAAAGGCTCAAGGGGCGGCGGTCGGTGGCCGGCTGCCCGCGGGCCGAGGAGACAGGAATGGATTTTGCGGGTTTCTCGCCGGCGCACGCCCCGCTGATCGATCCGTTCGGACGCAGCATCAGCTATTTGCGCGTCTCGGTCACGGACCGGTGCGACTTCCGCTGCGTCTATTGCATGGCCGAGAACATGACCTTCCTGCCCAAGCGGGATCTGCTCACGCTGGAGGAGCTCGATCGGCTGTGCAGCGCCTTCATCGCCAGGGGCGTGAGAAAGATCCGCCTCACCGGCGGCGAGCCGCTGGTGCGGCGCGGGATCATGACGCTGTTCGCCTCGCTCTCCCGCCATCTCGCCTCCGGCGCGCTCGGCGAGCTCACCTTGACCACCAACGGCTCGCAACTGCCCAAATTTGCCGGCGAGCTCGCCGCGCACGGCGTCAAGCGCATCAATGTCTCGCTCGACACGCTCGATCCGGAAAAATTCCGGGCAATCACCCGCTGGGGCGAGGTCCAACAGGTGCTCGACGGTATCGCCGCCGCCCGCGCTGCCGGAATCGCCGTCAAGATCAACGCCGTGGCGCTCAAAGGCGTCAACGAGGACGAGCTCGGCGACCTGGTGGCCTGGGCGCACGGCCGCGGCATGGACCTGACGCTGATCGAGGTGATGCCGCTCGGCGACATCGGCGAGGGCCGGCTCGAGCAATATCTGCCGCTCTCGATGGTGCGGGCGAGGCTTTCCGAACGCTACGCGCTCGAGGATATCGACTACCGCACCGGCGGTCCGGCGCGCTACGTGGGCGTGAAAGAGACCGGCGGCCGGCTCGGCTTCATCACCCCGCTCACGCATAATTTCTGCGAGTCCTGCAACCGCGTCCGGGTCACTTGTACCGGCACGCTCTATATGTGCCTCGGGCAGGAGGATGCCGCCGATCTGCGCACGCCGCTGCGCGCCTCGGAGAGCGACGAAGCGCTTCACGCAGCCATCGACGAAGCCATTTCGCGCAAGCCCAAGGGGCACGATTTCGTCATCGATCGCCGCCACCGCCGCCCGGCGCTCGCCCGGCACATGAGCGTGACGGGGGGATAGCTTTCTACGCCTCGATGACGATGCGCGGGGCGGCACGATCCGAGCCGCGCGTCTTGCCGAGCTCGGTCCAGACGTTTTTCGCAATGTCCCGGTAGACCGCGGCTTGCGGCCCATTGGGCTCGCTCACGACCAGCGGCCGGCCGGCGTCGGAAGTCTCTCGGATCGCCAGATCGAGCGGCACCTCGCCCAGGAACGGCACCTCGAGGCGCTGCGCCTCGCGCCGCGCGCCGCCGTGGCCGAACACGTCGGAGCGCCCGCCGCAGTGCGGGCACAGGAAATAGCTCATGTTCTCCACGATGCCGAGCACCGGCACGTTGACGCGCCGGAACATGGCGATGCCCCGGCGCGCGTCGATGAGCGCCAAGTCCTGCGGGGTGGAAACGATGATGGCGCCCGCCAGCGGCACCTGCTGGGCCATCGTGAGCTGCGCGTCGCCGGTGCCCGGCGGCATGTCGACCACCATCACGTCGAGCGCGCCCCATTCGACCTCGCGCAGCATCTGGGTGAGCGCCGACATCACCATTGGGCCGCGCCAGATCATCGGGGTCTCTTCCTCGACCAGAAAACCGATCGACATGACCTCAAGCCCGTAGCCGGTCATCGGCCTGAGCCGCGTGCCCTCGATCACCTGCGGGCGCCCGCGGATGGCCAATAGCTTGGGGACGGACGGGCCGTAGATGTCGGCGTCCAGCATGCCGACCTTCAATCCGATGCCGCTCAAACCCAGCGCCAGATTGACCGCGGTGGTCGACTTGCCGACGCCGCCTTTGCCGGACGCAACCGCAATGATGGCATTGACGCCCTCCGGTGCTTGGGCCGAACGGGTCTGTGCACCAGCGCGCCCGCGGGTCGCAGGCGCAGCCGCGGCCGGGCCGCGACCGGCGGCTCGTTCCGCGGTGAGCGCCACCATGGCCGAAGTCACGCCCGGCAAGCCGCGCACCGCATCCTCCGCCGCCTTGCGCACGCCCTCCCAGCGCTGGACGAGTGCGGCGTCGACGCTGATCGAGAAGAACACTTTTCCGTCGCTGACCACGATGTCCGAGAGCGTCCCGGTCGCAGGCAGCGGCGTGCCGTCGGGCGACTTCACCGCGGAAAGCCGCTCCAGCACCGCCGCCTTGGCTGCCGGCATCGCGCTTCTCCTCTCCTCGGCCGCCGCCCGCACCGATCGCGCAGGCCAACATAGGACCCTCGCCCGCTCGGTCAATGCCGCAACGCACCGCATCCGCCCTCACCCATCCGGCAGCTGCCGCACCTCGGCGCGCGGCACGGGGACGAGCTCGGCCGCGAGCCACGGATTGCGCTCGAGCCAATGCTGTCGTGCCAGGACGGATGCGGCAGCGGCATCAGGCGCGGGAGCGGGCAGACAACCGCCCCGCCAAGAAAGCGAGACGAACTCCCGCCCTCATTCGATCACGTCGTCGGCGCGATCGGAGACAAGTACTCACGGACTTTCGCCAGGAGCTGACGGGGGCTGTAGGGCTTGGAAATATAGGCGTCGCAACCCGCCGCGCGGGCCTTGTCGGCATCCCCGCTCAACGAATGGGAGGTGACGGCGATGACCGGGATCGCACGCAGCGCGGCGTCGGCCTTGAGGCGACGCGTGGCCTCGTAGCCGTCGAGCACCGGGAGCTGGATGTCCATGAGAATGAGGTCCGGCCGGCACTTCGCCGCCGCCGCAAGCCCCGCTTCCCCGTCCGCGGCTTCAATGACCTCGAAACCGGCGCTCGTGAGCAAATCCCGCAGGATTTGCCGATTGTCTTCCTGATCCTCGATCACCAGGATGCGCTGGCTCACGGTTGCCCCGCTTGCGCTTCGACCCGCACCGGCAGCGTGAAAGCGAACGTCGATCCCTTGCCCGGCTCGGATTCCACCCAGATCCGCCCGCCGTGCATCTCGATGATGCGCTTGGCGATCGACAGGCCGAGACCGGTGCCGCCTTTCGTGCGCGTGATCGAGCTGTCGGCCTGCTGGAACTCCTCGAAGATCTTGGCCTGATCGGCGAGGGCAATGCCGGGCCCCGTATCGCATACCGTGACCGTGAACGCTCCGTTGGTTAGCGAGGCTCGGATCGCGACTTCGCCCTTGTCGGTGAACTTGATGGCGTTGCCGACCAGGTTGAGCAGGACCTGGGAAAGCCGCCGTTCGTCCCCGTGCCCGGCCGGCAGGTCCGGCGCGACCTCGGCCTTGAAGTCCAGTCGCTTCTCCGCGGCAAGCGGCTCGACCGCAGAAATCACTCCGTGCACGACGTCCCGCAGCGAATAGTCGCCGAGCGACAGCGTGAGCTGACCCGCCTCGATCTTGGATAGATCGAGCACGTCGTTGATCAGCCCGAGCAAGTGGCGCCCGTTGTTCTGCAGGCGCTCCAGCACGGTCCGCATCTTGTCCGAGGGCTCGCCGTAAATGCTGTCGAGCATCAATTCGGAATAACCGAGAATGGCGTTCAAAGGCGTGCGGAGCTCGTGGCTCATGTTGGCGAGGAATTGCGATTTGTGCTTGCTCGCGATTTCGAGCTCCCGGCTTTTCTCCTCGATCTCGCGGAACAGCCGTGCGTTCTGGATCGCCAGCACGGACTGATCGGCAAAGGTCTCCAGCAGCTCGACGGTGCTCTTGGAAAATTCCCCTGGCTGCTTGCGCCGGACCACTAGGGTGCCGACGATCTCACCCGGTCGCAAAAGCGGAACGACAAGAACAGCCCGATACCCAGCGTGGATGACAATGTTGACGATTGGGGACGACGGCTCTTTGGCCAAATCAGAAATTTGTACAGGGGCGCGCTGCGCCGTCGCCCGGGCAATGATTCGCTCGTCGGTGCGGATGCCCTGCTCCCGGATCGCGGCGATCATTGCCTCGTCCGTGCCATGCGTTGCACGAAGCTGGAATTCACGGCGTTCCTCGTCGAACACATAGATGGCGCCGCCATCGGTTGTCGACAGCTGAACCGCCTTGGCCACGATCGTGGACAGAACGGTTTCCGGATCGAGGGTCGAGTTGATTGCCTGGCTGACCTCGCCAAGCGCTCTTAGTTCCTCGACCGATCGAGAAAGCTCGCGAGTCCGAGCTTGTACTTCATCGAACAAGCGGACGTTCTCAATGGCGATCACGGCCTGATCGGCGAAGGTCTCGGCCAGCTCGATCTGCTTTGCGGTGAAGGGCCGAACCTCGGTGCGACGGAGCGTTAGGCAACCGACCGCCTCGCCTTCTCGCAATAGAGGGGTAGACAGGATTGTGCGGTGGCCCATACGCAGCGCCATCGCCTGCCCCTCCGGAAACTCGTCACTCTCCGCAGAAAGATCTTGCACGTGGACCGACTTGCGGTCCAGAACCGAGCGCCCGGACGTCCAGGCTCTCGTGACAGGCCATTTGACGAAATCCATTGGGATCGGCCCATGATGGGCCCCGAAAGCAAGCGATTCGCCTTCGCACAGGAGGATCACCGCGTCGAAAGCATTGCATAGCCGGGCGGCGGACTCGACCAGCGTATCGAGCACCAGTTGCAGATCGAATGCCGAGCGGCTGATGACCTTGAGCACTTCGGCGGTGGCGGTTTGTTGCTCGAGCGATTCGCCAAGCTCACGGGTCCGCGCCTGCACTTCGTTGAATAGCCGGACATTCTCGATGGCGATCACCGCCTGGTCGGCGAACGTGGTAGCGAGTTCGATTTGCTTGGCATTGAATGGATTGACCACCGGGCGCGCCAGGGCCATTACCCCAATGAGCGTCCCCTCACGAAGCAGCGGAACACCGAGCAGGGTGCGGGATGGCCGCATGTTCGCCGGCCTGACGAAAGTGAATTCCGGGTCGGCCTCGGCATCGGGCATGTGGACGATGGTGCTTTCCAGCGCGGTTCGCCCGACCAGCGATCCTCGTCCGGGCTGGAACGGAACCCGTGCCAAGAATTCCTGGTAATCTTCCGGATATCCGTAGCCTGCCTCAAGATAAAAGACCCCATCCCTCGGACGGAATATGCCCGCCCGTTCGGCGCCGCAAAGACGTGCCGCGGATTCGGCGAGCGTGTCGAGCACCGTCTGGAGATCGAATGCCGAGCGGCTGATGACCTTGAGGACCTCAGCGGTCGCCGTCTGCTGCTCCAGGGATTCGGTCAGCTCCCGCGTGCGCGTCTGCACCTCATCGAACAAACGCACATTTTCAATCGCGATCACGGCCTGGTCTGCGAAGGTGGTGACCAACTCGATCTGCTTGTCGGTGAAGGGCTCCACTTTGTCGCGTCGCAGATTGATAGCGCCGAGTGGCACGCCCTCCCGCAGCAGCGGGACCGCGAGGACCGTGCGGTGGCCGAGCTCTCGAGCCACGACGCTGCCCTCCGGATACGCCTCCATCTCGGCTTGGAGATCCGCCACATGGACTGCCCGTCGCTCCAGCACGCAGCGCCCGCTAACGGTGCCGCGCACGGCGGGGACCACGTACCCCGCCGGCGCAGGGAGCGAGCCGTAGTGGGCGACGATCGGCAACCCGTTGCCCTCAAGGTGGAGGATCGATACGTTATCGGCGCCGCAGAGTATTGAGGCGGTCTTGACTAGGGCGTCGAGCACGGGCTGTAGCTCGGTCGGCGAACTTGAGATCACGCGCAGAACCTCGGAGGTCGCAGTCTGCTGCTCCAGCGACTCGCTGAGATCGCGAGTGCGCGCCTGCACCTCATCAAAGAGCCGCA
>VAZU01000049.1 GCA_005884745.1 Alphaproteobacteria bacterium | reverse complement strand
GGACGCCGATCATTTATTACGGCGACGAGATCGGCATGGGCGACAACATCTATCTGGGCGACCGCAACGGCGTGCGCACGCCGATGCAGTGGACTTCGGACCGCAACGGCGGGTTCTCGCGCTGCGATCCCGCGAAGCTGTTCCTGCCGATGATCATGGATCCGGTGTACGGCTATCAGGCCGTCAACGTCGAGGCGCAATCGCACAGCTTGTCGTCGCTGCTGAGCTGGATGAAGCGACTGATCGCGGTGCGCCGGTCGAGCCCGGTGTTCGGCCGCGGCAACCTGACGTTCCTGCGCCCGGCCAATCGCGCGGTGCTGGTCTATCTGCGCCAGTATGAGCACGAGGTCGTGCTGTGCGTCGCCAATCTGTCGCGCTCCGCCCAGTCGGCGGAAATCGACCTGTCGGCGTGGCGCGGCTTCGTGCCGGTGGAAATGCTCGGCCGCACGCGGTTCCCGCGGATTTCCGAGGCGCCGTACCTGATCACGCTCGCCCCGTACGGATTCTTCTGGTTCCTGCTGTCGGAAGATGCCGGCACCGTCGAGGCGCCCTCGATCATTCCGGAGCTGGTGACCCTGGTGTTCAGCCACAGCTGGCGCTCGTTGATCGAAGGCCGCTCCCATCAGGTCCTCGAGCGCGAGGTGCTGCCGGCGTTCCTGGCGGCAAGCCGATGGTTCGCGGACAAGGGGGAGCGATTCGACGCCAAGCTCAGGACCGTGCTTCCCGTCGCGGAGGGCGATCCCGGATTTGCGCTCGGCATCGCCGAAGTGTCGACGGCGGACAGAACGTCGCACTACGCCCTGCCGTTGACGATCAAATGGAGCCGCCTCGACCGCGCCGGCCAGCTGCAACGACACATGCTGGGCCCGGTGCGCCGCGGCGCTCGCGAAGGCGTGCTGATCGATGCCAGCGCCGATCGCGATTTCGTCTCCTGGCTGATCGCACAACTGCATGCCGGGGCCAGGCTCGACCGCGCCGGCCGGCGGCTGGAGTTTCGGCCGACACGGGCATTCGCGCTCTCGTCGCTTCCCGCCATCGAGGCGGCGCATGCCGTCGGGACCGAGCAGTCCAACACCACGGTGATCGCGGATTCCGCCTTCGTGCTGAAGCTGTATCGACGGCTGGAGCGGGGCATCCATTCCGAGATCGAGATCGGACGCTTCCTGACCGAAACCGCCGGATACCAGAATGCGCCGGCGCTGCTCGGGTCGATCGAACTGGTGGAGGACGGGGTGACCACCTCGATCGGCGTCGTTCATCGGTTCGTCGAGAACCAGGGCGACGCCTGGTCGCTGACCGCGGCCTATCTCGACCGGTTTCTCGACGAGCAAAAGGTGCTGGTGTCGGAGAATGCGACCGAGAGCCCGGAGCACGCCGCCTATCTGCCGCGCATGCAGCAGATCGGAAAGCGCACCGCGGAGTTGCAGCTGGCGCTCGGCAGCGGGGCGGAACCGGACTTTGCACCCGAGCCGATCCGTGCCGACGACCTGCAGGGCTGGACCGAGGCGCTCGCCCACGACGCGGATCGCCAATTCGAGCTGCTGGCGCGCCGTCGCTCGGATCTGCCGGAGCCGGCGCGCATTGCGGCCGAGGCCCTGCTCGACCACCGGTCCGAAGCACTGGCGCGCATCCGCGGCCTGTTGCCGGAAACCGTGGATGCGCCCAAGGCGCGTCACCACGGCGACTTCCATCTCGGCCAGATCCTGATCGTCAAGGACGACGTATTCGTGCTCGATTTCGAAGGCGAGCCGCGCCGCAGTCTCCAGGAGCGCCGGCGCAAAATGCCGGCCGCGCGCGATACCGCCGGCCTGATCCGCTCGATCGATTACGCCACCACGGCGGCGCTCGGCCGGGTCATTCCGGTCTCGACGGAGGACTACGCGAGGCTCGAACGGGCGCTTGAGCATTGGCGCGAGCGCTCGACCGAAGCGTTCCTCGCCGCCTACCGCGGCGTCACCGGGGTCGCCGCGCTGTGGCCGGAGCAGGAAACGGTCGGAGACCGCCTGCTCGAATTCTTCAAGCTCGAAAAGCTGGTCTATGAAATCGGCTACGAGCTGACGAACCGCCCCGATTGGGTCCGCGTGCCGTTGGCGGCGGCCTCGCGCATCCTGTTCCCGTCCCCGCCCGCAGCGGATCTGCCATGAGCCAGTTCTCCGCAGAGGCCATCGCGCTGATCGAGGGCCGTCACGCCGATCCGTTCGTCTATCTCGGTCCGCATCTCGACGACGGCGTGCCGATCGTGCGGGCCTATCTCCCGGACGCACGGCAGGTGTCGGTGCTCGAGAGCGGCGGCGAGGAGCATCCGCTGGCGCGCATTCATCCGGCCGGACTGTTCGCCGGACGGGTCGAGGCGGTGGACCGGCCGTATCGCCTGCGCGCGCTGTTCGGGGAGCATCCCGTCGAATTCGAGGACGCCTACCGGTTTCCCCCGATCCTTTCCGATTTCGATCTGCATCTGCTCGGCGAGGGCAAGCATCTGCGTGCCTACGAGAAGCTCGGTGCTCACCCGCTCTCGCTCGAAGGCGTCGATGGCATCGGATTCGCGGTGTTCGCGCCGAACGCGCGGCGCGTCAGCGTCATCGGCGATTTCAACTTTTGTGACGGGCGGCGGCACGCCATGCGCGTGCGCGGCAACGGGTTCTGGGAAATCTTCGTTCCCGGCGCGCGGGTCGGAGACAAGTACAAGTTCGAAATCCTCGGGCCGACCGGCTCGCTGCTGCCGCGCAAAGCCGATCCGTTCGCGTTCGCGGCCGAGCCGCGTCCGGCGACCGCCTCGGTCGTATTCGACGTGGAGCGGCTCGAGCCGCATCCCTTCCCGACCGGCGTCAATGCGCTGAGTGCTCCAATCTCCATCTACGAGGTCCACCTCGGTTCCTGGCGACGCCGCCCCGAGCAGGGCAATCGCTGGCTGAGTTACCGCGAGCTCGCGGAGGAATTGCCGGCCTACGCGCGCGACCTCGGCTTCACCCACGTCGAGTTCCTGCCGGTGATGGAGCATCCGTTCGACGGATCCTGGGGCTATCAGCCGACCGGCCTCTACGCACCGACGAGCCGCTACGGCAGCCCCGACGATTTCCTGCATCTCGTCGATGCGTGCCACGACGCCGGGCTCGCCGTGGTGCTGGACTGGGTGCCGGGGCATTTCCCCGACGATCCGCACGGGCTGGCGCAGTTCGACGGCACCGCGCTCTACGAGCACGCCGATCCGATGCAGGGGCGTCATCTCGATTGGAACACGCTCGTCTACAATTTCGGGCGCGTCGAAGTCGCGAATTTCCTGCTGGCGAACGCCCTGTTCTGGCTCGAGCGATACCGCATCGATGCGCTCCGCGTCGATGCGGTCGCCTCCATGCTGTACCTCGATTACAGCCGCCCGCCCGGCGGCTGGATCCCGAACCGCTTCGGCGGCCGCGAGAACCTCGAAGCCATCGATTTCATGCGGAAGTTCAATACCGAAGTGTTCCTGCAACATCCGCGCGCGACCACCATCGCCGAAGAATCCACCGCATGGCCCATGGTGTCGCGCCCGGTCGACTGGGGCGGGCTCGGCTTCGGGTACAAATGGAACATGGGATGGATGCACGACACGCTCAATTACGTCAGCAAGGATCCGATCCATCGCAGGCACCACCACGGCGACGTGGTGTTCGGCCTGCATTACGCCTTCTTCGAGAACTTCGTCCTGCCGCTCTCCCACGACGAAGTCGTGCACGGCAAGCGCTCGATCCTCGGCAGGATGCCGGGCGACGAGTGGCAGCGATTCGCCAACCTGCGCGCCTATTACACGTTCCTGTACGGGCACCCCGGCAAGAAGCTGCTGTTCATGGGCGGCGAGTTCGCCCAGGAGCAGGAATGGAGTCACGAGCGCAGCCTCGACTGGCACCTGCTTTCCCAGCCGCGCCATGCCGGCATCCAGGCGCTGGTGCGCGATCTCAACCGGCTGTACCGCTCGGTTCCCGCGCTGCACGAGCTCGATTGCGAGGCGGCAGGATTCGAATGGATCGTCGCCGACGATACCGACCGCAGCGTGTTTGCCTGGCAGCGCAAGGCGCGCGACGGCCGCGCGCCGTGCGTCGTCGTCGTGAGTTTCACGCCGGAGGAGCGGCCGCTGGCGCGAAATCCTCAACAGCGACGCGGCGATCTACGGCGGCAGCAACGTGGGGAACGCCGGATCGATCGCGACAAAAGCCAAAGGTTCGGGTCCGGAATTGAGTCTCACCGTTCCGCCGCTGGCCGGATTGTTCCTCGTTCCGGAGGGCTAGATGCCGGTCATTTCACCCGCACCACTCCGACCAAATAAATCCCCTGAACAGTCTTTGCCAGATCAGGAGACGGCCGCCGAAAAGAAGCAAAAGGAACTCGACGAGGCGCTCGACAAAAAGCTGAAGAGTATATGTCGCGGCTGCTAAGGTTCTCGGGGCAAGATGTGTCTCGTGTTCACTCAGGTCGCCTCGATGGTAGGGCTCTGGGTGGGGCTCGCTCTCATCATTCTGTTCTCCGAGGTAATCCTTCTTGACATTTTTGACCACAGAGCGAGCAATGGCAGCGCCGATAGAGACAACGAGACCGCGTCACCCGCCCCGCATACCCTTGGCGGCCGTGACCGCAACCGACACCTTCTTGCCGGCAATCTTGCCGACGAACGACTTGTCTCTTGGCGACTTGCGGACCAACACGGCATAGGAACCGTCAGCCTTCACCGTCAGTCGTCGTCCGTCCGTTGAAATTGCCACCACTTCAATATCGGTCATGGGTTGACTCTTCCGCGAGAAGCCCGCACCGACCCACCGCCATGACGAATCAGCAGGGTTCTCGATTCTGCACCTTGTCATACATTGCCGAAGCCTTGGAACAGGTGGCCGAGGATGGACGTTGGGAACGCAATCGGCGCGCAGAGTCGCGAAATAAGTCCCGAACTGTCCCCCGCAAAGCAGGCTAACCCGTTGGACGCTCATAAAGAAATCCGCGACGTGCGTTCAATCCCGGAGGGCTAGCATGCGGGTGGAGGCCGGAACCCCGCATCCCTTGGGAGCCACATGGGACGGACGCGGCACGAATTTCGCGCTGTTCTCGGAGCATGCGGAGAAGGTCGAGCTGTGCCTGTTCGATCGGCAGGGCCGGCGCGAGCTCGAGCGCTTCGCCTTACCCGAGCGCACCGAGGACGTCTGGCACGGGTACGTAGACGATGTGGTTCCGGGGCAGCTCTACGGCTACCGCGTGTACGGGCCTTACGAGCCCGAGCGCGGACACAGGTTCAATCCGAACAAGCTCCTGGTCGATCCTTACGCCAAGCGCCTGTCGGGGCGCCTGGTTTGGAGCGACGTGCATTTCGGCTATCGTACGGCCAGCGCGCGCGCCGACCTTTCCTACGACCGTCGCGACAACGCCCGCGGCATGCCGAAATCCGTGGTGGTCGACGAAGCCTTCACCTGGAGGGCCGGAGCCGGCCCGCGGATCGCATGGGAGGACACCATCCTCTACGAGGCCCACGTCAAGGGGCTCACGCAATTGCGCGACGACGTGCCGCCCGGGTGGCGCGGGTTCTTCTACGGGCTCGCCGCGCCGTCCGTGATCGACCACCTCAGACGGCTCGGCGTGACCGCGCTCGAGCTGCTGCCGATCCAAGCCTTCGTCGACGACCGGCTGCTGGTCGAGCGCGGGTTACGGAACTATTGGGGCTACAACACGCTGGGATTTTTCGCGCCCGAGCCGCGCTACGCCGTCGACCATGCGCTCGACGAGTTCCGCTCGACCGTGGCGCGGCTGCACGACGCCGGAATCGAAATCATCCTCGACGTCGTCTACAACCACACCGCCGAAGGCAATCACCTGGGTCCGACGCTGTCGTTCCGCGGTATCGACAATCTTTCGTATTACTGGCTGGCCGCCGACAAGCCCCGCTACTACGAGAACTTCACCGGCGTCGGGAATGCACTCAATTTGCAGCACCCGCGCGTCCTGCAGATGGTGATGGACTCGCTGCGGTACTGGGTCGAGGTGTGTCACGTCGATGGATTCCGTTTCGATCTTGCCACCACGCTGGGGCGCGGTCCGAACGGGTTCGACGCGCGTAGCGCGTTCTTTGGCGCCGTTCGCCAGGATCCGGTGCTGGCAAAAGTCAAGCTGATCGCCGAGCCTTGGGACCTCGGCTCCGGCGGATATCAGGTCGGAAATTTCCCGCCGGAATGGTCGGAATGGAACGACGTGTTCCGGCGCACGCTGCGCCGCTGCTGGCGCGGCGAGGGAGACCTGATCGGGGATCTCAGCACGCGGATGACCGGCTCCTCCGACCTGTTTCGCCGCCGCGGCCGCGCGCCGCGCGCCAGCATCAATCACGTGACGGTGCACGACGGGTTCACGCTGGCCGATCTGGTCAGCTATTCGAACAAGCACAACGACGACAACGGCCAGGAAAATCACGACGGCTCCGACGAGAATTGGAGCACCAATTGCGGGGTGGAAGGACCGACCGACGATGCCAAGGTGCTTGAGCTGCGCCGCACGCTGCGCCGCAATCTGCTCGCCTCGCTGTTCCTGGCGCAGGGGGTGCCGCTGCTGCTCGCCGGCGACGAGGTCGGCAACAGCCAGAACGGCAACAACAACGCGTTCTGCCAGGACAACGAGATCGGCTGGGTCGATTGGTCCGGGCTCGGCCGCCCGGGCGAGGATCTTAGCGAGCTCATCGCCAGCCTGGCGGCCCTGCGCCGGAAATTCGCGCAGCTCCGGCCGCGGCACTGGTTGGTCGGTCGCCGCCAGGATGGCTCCCTCGACGTGCTCTGGCTCACCCCGCGCGCGACCCAGATGACGGACCGCGACTGGGTGTTTCCGGAGGCGCGCTACCTTTCCTACGTGCTCGGCCCGCCCGGCGAGCACGGCACGCCGGTGTTCATCGTGCTGAACGCGGCGGAGCAGCCGATCGACTTCATCCTGCCGGCGTGGCCGCGGTGCTCCCGTTGGCTGTGCGCTCTCGCCACCGTGCCCGTGTCCAAAAAGCCCGCAGGCGCCGACTATCGGGTCGGAGCGCACTGCGAAGCGCCGCCGCGCTCGGTCCTGGTGTTCGAGGGAGCGGAATGACCGCGGCAGGTTTCGGACCGCGGCTGAACCCGGAAGGCGGCGTGACGTTCCGGCTGTGGGCTCCCGCCGCGAAGCGCGTCGAGCTCGTGCTCGACGATCTCCATGCCATGCGGGCGCAAGCGCAGGGCTGGTTCGAGGCGACCATGCCGGACGCCGGGCCGGGCACCCGCTATCGCTTCCGTATCGATGGCGATCTCATCGTGCCCGATCCGGCTTCGCGCTTTCAGCCGGAAGATGTCCACGGGCCGAGCGAAGTGGTCGACCCGCATTATGCCTGGCGCGCGCCGCAATGGCGCGGGCGTCCGTGGCCGGAAGCGGCGATCCTCGAGCTCCACGTCGGAGCTTTCACGCCGGCCGGCACTTTCCGCGCGGCAATCGACAAGCTCGATCACCTCGTCGACACCGGGCTAACCGCGATCGAGCTGATGCCGGTCGCGGATTTCGCCGGACGGTGGAACTGGGGCTACGACGGCGTGCTGCCGTTCGCACCCGACAGCGCCTACGGCCGCCCCGAAGATCTGCGAGCGCTCATCGATGCGGCACACCAGCGCGCCCTGATGGTGTTTCTCGACGTCGTCTACAATCACTTCGGGCCGGAGGGAAATTACCTCGGTCATTATGCCCCGGCGTTCTTCACGACGGCGCACGGCACGCCCTGGGGCAAGGCCATCGATTACAACGTGCCGCAGGTGCGGCGCTTCGCCGTCGAGAATGCGCTGGCGTGGTTGCGCGATTACCGCTTCGACGGACTGCGGCTCGACGCGGTTCACGCCATCGTCGAGCCGGGCGAGCCGCCGCTCCTCGCCGAGCTGAGCCGGGCGGTCGGCGCGTTCGCGGCGCAGACCGGCCGCAGCATTCATCTGATGCTCGAGAACGACGACAATCGCGCGAGCCTGCTCGATCCGCTCGCCGATCCGCCGCAAGGCAAGTTTCGCGCACAGTGGAACGACGATTATCACCATGCCTGGCACGTGCTGCTGACGGGCGAGCAAACCGGATATTATCGCGACTACCGGCATGCGCCGGGAGAGCAGCTCGCCCGGATTCTGTCGTCCGGATTTGCCTATCAGGGCGAGCCCTCGGCGCATCGCAACGGGGCTCGCCGCGGCGAGCCGAGCGCCGAGCTGCCGCCCGCCGCCTTCATCAGCTTTCTGCAAAACCATGACCAGATCGGAAATCGGCCGCTCGGCGAGCGTCTCGTCGTGCTCGCATCCGCGCCGGCGATCGACGCAGCGCTGCAAATCATGCTGCTCGCGCCGATGCCGCCGATGCTGTTCATGGGAGAGGAATGGGGCGCGGTGCAGCCATTTCCGTTCTTCTGCGATTTCGCCGGCGAGCTTGCCGACGCGGTGCGACGCGGCCGCAAGGCGGAGTTCGCGGCGGCCTATTCGGATCTCACCGAGCTGGCGCTGCCGGATCCGATGGCGGAAGAGACGTTTCGCTCCGCCGTGCTCGACTGGAGCGCGCTCGATCGCTCGCCGCACAAGGAGCGGCTGGCGCTCGTCCGAAAACTGCTCGCATTGCGCCGCGGAGACGTTACGCCGCGTTTGCAAGCTCTCGGGCGCAACGACGCGCATGCCGACTGGCGCGACGGGGTGATTTCGGCCCACTGGCGGCTCGACGACGGCAGCCGGCTCGTGCTCGTGGCCAATGTCGGCGAGCAGCCGCGCAACCGCCCGCCGCAAGCCGCTTACGGCCGCGCCATCTGGGGCGGAGCGGCGCCGCCGGAGCTGCCGCCATGGACGGTGTTCTGGAGCCTCGCGTGATGCCGCCCGATGTTCCGACTGCGACCTATCGGCTGCAGCTTTCCGCCGGCTTCGGCTTCGATGCCGCGGCGGATCTCGTGCCCTATCTCAAGGCGCTCGGCGTCAGCCATCTCTATGCCTCGCCTTTTCTGAAAGCGCGTGCCGGGAGCGCGCACGGCTACGACATCGTCGACCACGATGCGCTCAATCCGGAACTCGGCGGCGAGGCGGCATTCGCAAGGTTGTCGCAAGCCCTGGCGCGGGCCGATCTGGGACTGATTCTCGACTTCGTGCCCAACCACGTCGGCATCGGCGGCGCGGACAATGCCTGGTGGCTCGATGTGCTCGAATGGGGGATCGACTCGCCCCATGCCGCATCTTTCGACATCGACTGGGACGCGCCATCGAGCCGCGGCCGGATACTGTTGCCAATTCTGGGCCGGCCCTTCGGCGAAGCGCTCGAAGGTGGTGAGATCGTGCTGAAATATGCCGCCAGCGAGGGGAGTTTCTCGGCCTGGTATCATCAGCATCGGCTGCCGATCCGGCCGGATCTCTATCCGCACCTCGTCCGTACTCTCGTTGCCGCCGCCGGCGCGGAGCAAACAGCCGCGGGACAACGGCTGCTCGAGATCGCCGCAGGCCACCGGGTACGCACGCGGGAGGACGCCGTGGCGCTCAAGGGGGCTGTCGCAGGCTCGCCTGAAGCGGCCGACCTGATCGAGCGGGGACTGGAAGCCTACCGACCCAAGGCCGGCGGTTCCGCAGGCGTCCGCGCGCTGCATCGCCTGTTGGAGCGCCAGCACTACCGCGTCGCCCATTGGCGGCTCGCCGCGAGCGAGATCAACTATCGGCGTTTTTTCGATATCAACGACCTCGCCGGGCTCCGGGTCGAAGACCCCGGCACTTTCGCGGCCGTGCATCATCTGCTCTCCCGACTCCTCGGCGAGGACCGCCTGCATGGAGTCCGAATCGACCACATCGATGGGCTCTCCGATCCGATCGAGTACTGCCGATCGCTCCAGTCTCTCATCACGAAAGCGCGGGGTGCGGCGGAGCCGCCGCTTTATGTGGTGGTGGAGAAGATTCTCGGGGACGGCGAACCCATGCCGGAACTTGCCGGCGTGGCCGGCACGACCGGTTACGAATGGCTGAACGTGATCGCGCACCTATTGGTCGATGCGCGCGGTCTGGAGACCCTCGAGCGCTATCGCCGGCAGGTTCCGGGCAACGACGCGGATTTTCCCGAGATCCTGCTGGAATCGAGACGCATCGTGCTCGAAACCCTGTTCGCGGCCGAGTTCGACATGCTCGTGCGTCGGCTGGCGCGGATCGCCGGCGGTCACTGGCACAGCCGCGATTTCACGCGCGCGGCGCTCGAGCAGGCGCTCAGGCTGTATCTGCTGCACTTTCCGGTCTACCGGACCTACGTCGGCCCCGATCGCGTCTCGCCGGTCGATCGGGCGACCATCGCGCGAGCCATCGGCCAGGCACGAGCGCGCGGGCCCGGGTCCGAGCCGGTTTTCGATTTCCTGCAGGCTGCGCTCACGCTCGACCTGATCGCGCCGGAACGCAGCGGCTACAGCCGAACACGCGTCCGGGAATTTGCCACGAAAGTCCAACAACTCACCGGGCCGTTGATGGCAAAGTCGCTGGAAGACACCGCGTGCTATCGGTACCTGCGGCTCCTCGCTTTCAACGAAGTCGGCGGCTACCCGGCGGCGCCGGCGCTCTCGATCGCGGAATTTCATCGGCGCATGGCGGCGCGAGCGAGCGATGCTCCGTTCGGCATGACCGCAACCGCGACTCACGATACCAAGCGCGGCGAGGACGCACGCGCGCGATTGCTGGCGCTCTCCGAGCTGGCCGAGGAATGGGTCGAGCAGGTGCATGCATGGGGAGATGCCAATCGCCGTTTCGTCGATCGCGCAACGGGGAGGCCGGCTCCCTCCCCGGGCCATCAATATCTGCTCTATCAGGCGTTGCTCGGAGCCTGGCCGCCGGCGGGACCCGACGCAAGCTTCGTCGAGCGCATGCGGGCCTATGCGGTGAAGGCCGCGCGCGAGAGCAAGCTCGAAACCAGCTGGATCGATCCGGACGAGGCGTACGAGCGCGGCCTGACGGCGTTCGTCGGCGGCATCCTCGATCCCAAGCGATCGGCGGCTTTTCTCGAATCCTTCCACGCTCTCGCCCGCCGCGTGGCGCTGCTCGGCGCGCTCAACGGGCTGGCGCAGCTCACGATCAAGGCAACCATTCCGGGCGTTCCGGATTTTTACCAGGGGACCGAGTTTTGGGATCTTTCCCTCGTCGATCCCGACAATCGCCGCCCCGTCGATTTCGCCTCGCGCCAGACGGCGCTCGCGGCGCTTGCCGCCGAGCCGGATTGGCAAGCGCTGCAGGCCGGCTGGGAAGACGGAAGGATCAAGCTGGCGCTCACGAACCGGCTGCTCGCGCTGCGCAACGCGCTCGCGCCGCTGTTCCGCAACGGCGATTATGCGCCGGTTCGGGTCGAGGGCGAGCACCGCGACCATGTGCTCGCGTTCGCGCGTTGCCGCGGGCGCGAGGCGGTGATCGTGGCAGTCGGCCGGCAGTTTTGTCGTTTCACCCACGATGGACGCGAATGGCCGCAAGCCGCGAGTTGGAGGGCCTCCCTCGTGCCGAGCGGCTTTGGTTCGATCAAAGATCTGCTGGTCCCGGGGCGAAGCTTTGCGGGGAACGAAATTTCCGTCGCAGATCTATTCGCGCCCATGCCGCTCGCCGTGTTGCACGCGGTGCCGGCCTCCCATATGGCTTCGCATTGCAGACAGGAGGCGATCAGATCCGGCCGAACAACGGGCGCTCGTTCCGTTTGCAGCGGCGGTCGAGCCGAGAGTGGCGTGACGTCGATGCCGCAAGCTCGAATTACTCCTGGTCGAGGATGCCGGCGACGGCCTTGATCTCGTTGCGGGCGTAGCTCGGCAGTCCGCCGCTGAGCGAATTGCCGGTGTTGAACGAGCTCTTGCCGACCAGGACCTGGCCCGGAACCAGATTGCGCAGTACCGGCACGTTGGCATACTTGTTCTTGTTCTCGATCACCCTGGTCTTGATCGCGAGCGCGATGAACGCGCTGACGATGGTCTTGCCGCCGTCCGTCGCATCCGGTTGCAGCACGGCCAGAAACTTGGCGAACTGCATGACCTGATTGACGTAAAAGATATTCTGTTCGATCGCGCCCAAGATCGGCGCGTCGATGCCGGTGAGCTTTCCCAGCCCCGGCTGATCGAGCTCCGCGGGCGAGAGCAGGCGCAGCTCGCTTTGGAACCGCAGGAAGTCGTCGATTTTCTTCTTTTTCTCCACGAGCTGATTGGCGACGCGAATACCGGCGGGCAGCTTGCCCTCGAGCTCGTAGTGCGACTCGATGCACAGCACGTGAGGCTTGGCCTCACACCACTCCCGGTCCGGATTGCGGTTCGCGGCCGCATCGATATCGGCAGCCGCGATTACCCGATGCTTGACCTTCGGATCCATTCGCTCGAGGAACGCGGTCGTGACGTAATGGGCGAGGTCGATCGAGGGCGCGGGCTTCGACAACATGAAGCGAGCCTCGGCCACATACATGTGCAGCTTTTCCTTGTACGGCTTGGTGACGCCGTTCTCGGTGAGATCGACCATCGGCTCGACGAAGCTCGGGTAGAGACTCAAGGATTGTTTCTGGACGGGCATTGCCCGCGCCCAGTCTTCGAACCGGATGAGCCCGGTGGCGGGATCGGCCAGCGGCTCGTCGTGGTGATCGGTGAATGCGATCGTGTGCGGCTGGAGCGGCCCCGCACCCGCGGCGCCGAGCGAGCGGACTTCCGCGATCCGGAATTCCTCGCCGCGGGCCGTCGATCCCGAGACGCAAACCGCGAGCGCAACGAGCGGCGCGAGCGCGCGAGATCTCCCCATCCACGCCCTCCCGTCAGAAGCCGCGGTTGCCCCAGAGATAATCCGGATCGACGCGGCGCGGGCGCGGCCTGCCGTCGTTCCACCATCCGTAGGGATCGCCGAAGATTCCGCCCCAGGGCGACAGCCGCGGTCGCGGCGGCATTCGCCAGGGCGACGGCGGCGGCACGCCGCTGTCGTCATAGGTCCAGCCTGGCGGCCGCTCGCCTTCGCCGAAGGTGTCGCCGTCGCGATAGGCGTAGATCTCGCCGCGCGAAACCAGACGGTATTGGGTATCCTCGAGCTGCCCTTGGCGATCGAGACGGAAATGCTCGACGAAAGCTCTTGCGCCGCCGTAGGCGAGCCGGTCGCCAGTGGTCAGGTCGACCGGCAGGTCGACGAGCTGGGTCCGGGCCTGAGGCGACGGCGGGCTCAACAAGGTGCGCGGCGCATACTCCGACCACGCCGCTTGCACGATCGATGCGAAGATCGGGACCGCCACCTTGGCGCCGGTCGCGCCGCTGCCGAGGGTGCGCCGCTTGTCGCCGGCATTGTCATAGCCTACCCACACCGCAATCGTGACCTCGTTCGAAAAGCCGACGAACCAGGCGTCATTCTCGTTCTCCGAAGTACCGGTCTTGCCGCCCACATAGGGCGCGAGATGCCGGATCGGACGCGCGGTGCCGCGTTCGACGACGCCCTGCAGCATGGTCTTCAACTGATAGAACGCGGCAGGATCGGCGGATCCGATCCCTGTCGGCTTCGTCTCGTGGCGATAGATGACCAGGCCGTTCTGCTCGATCGAATCGATGGCGTGCGGGGACGGGCGCGCGCCCTCGTTGGCAATTGCCGCGTAAAACGCGGCGAGATCGACCATCCGCACCGGCTGCGCGCCCAGAACAAAGGGATAATAACGCACGCATTCGCCGTAGAGCTGGGCTTCCAGGGCGATCTCACAGACCCGCTCCAAGCTTTCCTCCGGGCTGCTCTTGATGCCGCCGTCGAGCAGCCGGGCGGTCACCCGGTTCTTCGAGTTCTCGAGCGCCCGGCGCAGCGTGACCACGCCGGAGCCGCCGCGGTCGTAGTTCCTCGGCGACCAATAATCACGTTCCCGCGCAAAGGCTGCATTGCCGATCGGCGCAAACGTGATCGGCTCGTCGAGCACCAGCGTGTTGGGCTGCAAGCCGGCCCCGAGCGCAGCCAGATAGGTGATCGGCTTGAGCGCGGAGCCCGGCTGCCGCCGCATCTGGGTGGTGCGGTTGAGCTGGCTCAGCGGGTAGGAGAAGCCGCCGGCCATGGCGAGGATGCGGCCGGTCTTGTTCTCCAGCACCAGCGCGGCGCCCTGCACCGCGGGCGGCACCCGCAGCTCGGCCCGCTCCGCGGATTTTCCCTTGGCTTCGATGATCTGGACAAAGATCACGTCATGGAGCTTCAGCGCCCGCCGGACCGCGGCATTCGGGCTTGCGAGGGGCAGAACGCGCCCGTCGGCCAAGCCGACGCGAATGCCGGCATTCTTGCCGCCTGGCATCGCGACCACGACAGCCGCGGGCCAGTGCACGTCGTAGAGCGGCAGATGCGCCGACTGCAGTGCCTGCTGCCAGGCCGGCATCTGCGGCTGAAGCGGCTGCGGCGAATCCCGCCCATCGGCAGGGGCCGAATTGCGCTCGGCCTCGATGCGCCGCACCGCATCGGCCAAATTCGCCTCGGGTCCGCTGAAGCGCACGCGCCCGGCCTGGCGCTCATAGGCCGCCAGGCCCTCTTGGAGCGCAGCTTCGGTCGCGCGCTGCAGGCCGGCATGAAGCGTCGAATGAATCGTGTACGAGGCACCCGCGAGGATATCGATGCCGGCCGCGGTCTTGGCTTCACGGCCGAGGTGATCGACGAAGTAGAACCCGGTATCGCGGCGGACGCGCTCGTAGGCGACCAGTTGCGGCGTGTTCGCCATCGCCTGCCGCACTTGTTCGGCGCCGATCACGCCGTCTTCCTGCATCCGGTTGAGTACGTAGGCCACGCGCTCCCGCGCCCGGTCCGGATGCCGGTCGGGGCTGAAATAATTCGGGCCCTTGGTCAGGCCGGCCAGGAGCGCGCCCTCGGCCAAGCTGAGCTCGCTGGCGGGCTTGCCGAAATAGCTCCGCGCCGCCATCTCGATGCCCCACGACCCGCGACCGAGATAGATCGAATTGAGATACAGCATGAGGATCTCGGGCTTGCCGAGCACGCGCTCGAGCCGGGATGCAACGAGGATCTCCCGGATCTTGCGCTCGTAGGTAACGTCGTCTCCCACCAGCAGATTCTTGGTCTTCCGCGCTCGTCGATGCCGTGGTGCTGGAAGAAACGCTTGTCCTCCGCCGAGACGAAGGCTTTCTGCACAAGCTCGGGAACATCGCCCAGCGCCACGGGGACGCGCCGCTGATCGGGGGCGGCCAGATCGGCGAAACGGCTGCCCATGCGATCGAGCACCACGCTCATCCCGCGCGATCTCATGCCCTTGAGCTTGGTCTCGTCGGGAAGATCGGACGCCGCCTTGTCGTAAAACGCGATCACCTCGCCGATGTCGACCGAGGAATGCTCCACGGTCTCGTTCTTGCAAAACTGCCGATAGGCCGTGAACAGGTCCTCGAACTTCAGTCCGTGCAGGGCCTTGATGCCCCCGCTCAAGGCCTGAGGATCGTCCATCGCGGTCGCGATGAGCTCATCGACGTTGACGTCCTCGATGTCGAAGGCCTTGCGGATATGCGCGCAGCCCGCCCGCAGGATCTGCACCACTTCCTCTCGGTCCCGCACCGGGTCGAACTGCGTCCTGACGGCCCCCGGCTGGGTGGTCACCTGGCTGAGCGCAAGGGCAGTGGCGAAAATCTTGACCAGGATCGCGTTCATGAGGAGCCGGAGAGGAAAGGGGGCTGTCCCCCAGGGTGCGCCCGCTGTGGTGAATCAATGCTTATAAAACGGCGGTTTTGGGGAAGAAGTTCCGCGCCGGCGGAAGAACGCCGGAATCCCGGCTCCGGCGGTCACCGGATCGGCGGAGCATATTGGATGCCGCCCATCGTCCAGAGGTGATTGAGGCCGCGCGGAATGCCGAGCGGCGATTTCGTGCCGATGTTGCGCTCGAACACTTCGCCGTAATTGCCGACCAGCCTGACGATCCGGGCTGCCCAATCGCTGGCCAGACCCGCCTGCTCGCCGAAATTCCCCGCGGTGCCGACCAGCCGTTTCACCTCCGGCTTCTCCGACTGCATCGCGCGTTCGATCGTCTTCGAGCTGACCCCCAGCTCTTCGGCATTGACCATGGCGAAATGCGTCCATTTCACGATGGTGAACCACTGATCGTCGCCTTGCCGCACCACGGGACCGAGCGGTTCCTTGGAGATGACGTCGGGCAGAATGACGTGCTCCTCCGGTTTGGCGAGCTTGAGCCTCTCGGCGTGAAGCTGGGAGACGTCGGTGGCGAATACGTCGCAACGGCCGCCGTCATAGGCCGTGAGGATCTCGTCCAAACTGGCGAGCTCGACCGCCGAATAGGTCATGTTGTTGGCGCGGAAATAGTCGGCCACGTTGAGCTCGCCGGTCGTTCCGGTCTGCAGGCAAAAGGATTTGCCGTCGAGCTCGAGCGCGGACTCCACGTTGAGCGCCTTGCGGACCAGGAATCCCTGTCCGTCGTAATAGGTGACCGCCGCGAAGACCAGCCCGAAGGTAGTCTCGCGCGACATGGTCCAGGTCGAGTTGCGCGAAAGCACGTCGACGTCGCCGGATTTCAGCGCGGCGAACCGCGCGGCGGCGTCGAGCGGAACGAACCTTACCTTGCCGGCGTCGTTGAAAATGGCCGCGGCGACGGCGCGGCACAGATCGACGTCGAAGCCGCTCCAGTTGCCCTTGTCGTCGACGCTGGAGAAGCCGAGCAGCCCATGGCTCACGCCGCAGACGAGCGCGCCCCTTTCCCGCACGGCGGTGAGAGTCTGTGCGGCGGCGAGTGAAGCCACCACTAGAGCCGATGCGAGCGCCAGGAGGAGGGACGCCCAGGCGAGGAGCCGGTCGCGAAAGCTCCACCGGGAACGAGCTCGCGGCTGCCGGATCGGCAAGGAAAGCCGCGTACGGCCCGCTGCCGACGGCAATGCGGCCAAGCTCGGGTTCGGCAAATCAATTGGCATGGCCCCTCCCCTACAATTCCGGACTCTGGCGCACGACGACCTTGGTCCCGACCGGAACCCGGTCGTAGAGATCCATGACGTCCCCATTCACCAGGCGGAAGCAGCCCGACGAAACCGCATGCCCGATCGTCTGCGGCTGATTGGTGCCGTGGATGCGGTAGACCGTGTTGCCGAGATAAAGGGCACG
This sequence comes from Alphaproteobacteria bacterium, assembly GCA_005884745.1. Taxonomy (GTDB): domain Bacteria; phylum Pseudomonadota; class Alphaproteobacteria; order Rhizobiales; family Xanthobacteraceae; genus AP-16. Next base: position 15,136 of record VAZU01000049.1, on the reverse strand, counting down.
CGCCCCGAGCGGATTACCCGGGCCGCCGGCCATGTACCGCGGCAGATACGGCTGGCGGTCGATCATCTCCGGCGGCGGAATCCAATCGGGCCATTCGGACTTGCGCGAAATGCGCAGCAGCCCCGACCACTGGAAGCCGTCGCGGCCGACCCCGATCCCGTACCGCAGCGCCCGGTTGTTGCCTTGCACGAGGTAGAGAAAGCGCTCCGACGTGCTGACGATGATGGTTCCGGGCGGCTCGGCGGTGCGGAAGAACACCAGCTGTCGCTGGTACGCGGCGGGCAGCCGCTCCTCGTCCGGATCCGGCACGATGCCGGGCTGCTCCTCGACGGGCAATTCCTCGGCCTGCAGGCTCATGGGACGCTGCGCCTGCGCCTGCTCGCCGGCAGTCCCGCTCGCCAGGAGCCCCCAGACGCATAGCCAGACCGCGATAGTTCGACGTTCCCGCTCCATCCCTTCCCCATTCGGCCGGCATTTACCGGCCCAAGCCCGCTTCGCGAACCTTCGGCTCACCCGTAGACGTCACATAATCAGCGCTTCGCCCCCGCGTACGGATAGATCAGCCTTCCCGACTTGAGCTCCGGCGGATAGAGGATCACCTGCGTGCCGGCCTGGCGGAACTGGTTGATGTCGTTACCCTTGACGTTCTGGTACTGCACGAACAGCGCCCGCCCCTTCTCCCACTCACCATTGTCCGCGAATTTCACCTCGCCGACGACGGTGCTGAACTTGGTGGCGTGGATATAGGCGGCGATCTTGGCGTGATCGATGCCGCCGACCGCGTTCACGGCCTGGGCCAGGATCTGCATCTCCGCATACGCGTAGGGCGGAAGATAATGGCCGAGCGGATCGACGCCGGCCCCGGCGGCTCTCGCCTGATAGCGCTTGAGGAAATCGTCGATGCCGGGGAATTGCATCGTCGGCTCCGGCGCATAGACGTCGTAGGCGACGATGCCGTTGAGCAGCGGTCCGAGCTGCTGCTTGATCGGCGTGAAGGCGAGCCCGATCATCCCGCCGCCGAACATTTTCGGGCTCAGCCCGATCTCGCTGGCGGCGCGCACGATGCCGACCGAATCCGGCGGATAAGAGGCCACGAAGACGACGTCGGGATTGGTCGCCTGAATCGAGCGCACGATCGGCGAATAGTCGACGGTGCTCGGCGGATAGCTGCGGTCGTAGACGATCTTCAGCCCCAGCCGCTGGATCGTCTCCCGCGCGCCCGCCAGCACGGTCTGCGCGTATTCGGCGTCGGCTCCAGTCAGCGCGATCGTCTGCGGCCTGGGTTCCATGGTCATCGCGGTCTCGAGAAAGCCGAGCGAGGGCGCGAGCCGGGTCTCCTTGCCGTTCGGCAGGATCTGAAAATACTTGTCATAGTGAAAATTGTCGTTCACCCCCGTGCCGAACAGCGCCATGAACAGCAGATTGCGCTGCATGACGATCGGCATGGCGGGCGCGATCTGGTTGGTGGCGTAGGAGGAGACCACGAAATCGACTCTGTCGACGTCGAGCAGCTTGGTGTAGATGCCGGGGATCAGCGAAGGATTGCTCTGGTCGTCGTAATAGACGAGCTCCACCGGCCGTCCCAACAGCCCGCCCCTGGCGTTGACATCGTCCTTCCAGATTTCGAACGCCAGCACGGCACTCTTGCCGCCGCCGGCAAGGCCCCCGGTCTGCGACATGGCAAAGCCGATCTTGATCGGATCGGCGGCGTGCGGCTCGCCGGCCGGCACCAGCACCGCTGCGGCGACGATGGCGGTCAGCAAGAGCAGGAAACGACGGCGACCGGACGGCATCGGCACCTCTCCTTTCAGGCCGCGCGCTGCGGCTCGAGCCCGAAATCGCTCAGAATTCGCTCGCCCGAGCGCCGCAGCGCGGATTTTTTCTGCTCGATGTCGGCATAGAGCAATTTTCCGCCGCGCTTCACAATGCGGCCCGCGATCAGCACGGTGTCGACATTGGCCACACCGGCCTGCATCACGGCGGATGCAACCGGGTCGTGGACCGGAAACAGATTGAGATCGCCGCAGCGCAGCAGAATGATGTCGGCCTGCTTGCCGGGCGCAAGCGAGCCGATGCGGTGATCGAGACCGAGCATTTTGGCGCCGTTGATGGTGGCCCATTCCAGCGCTTGGCGACAGCTGACCGGCATCGCCTCCGGGCGGCTGCCCGTCTGCGCATGGATTTCCAGGGTGCGGCGGTTGCGCTCGTGCTGCAGCGTGACCCGCATCGCCGTGAACAGGTCGCCGCGTGCCGCCGGTTCGACGTCGGAGCCGATCGAGACCGGCGCGTTCAACGCGTTGAGCTGCCCGGTAAGCGGATCGCCATAGCCCATCTGCAGCTCGATCTCGGCCGTAACCGTGAACATGCCGCCGCGATCGGTGATCGTGCGGATCACATCCGCCGACAAATCATTGCCGTGCACGACATTGAACCTGCCGCGGATCAGGTCTTCTTTGGCGAGGCGCTCAAAACCTCCCGCTGCGATCGGCACGCCGCCGCCGACGTGCATGCTGGCCAAGAGGTCGAACTCGCGGGCAAGCTCGACGTCGTGTCGCGTCACCTCGTAGATCGAGTAATAGGGACCGAGGATGGCGAGCCCGAAGGTGATCAGCCCGTCGCGGCCGGCGAACCGGCCGTTGCGCAGGCGCCCGATCTCGGCACGCGGCATCGGGATTTCGCTGAAGTGCTTTTGCCCGGGCTTCGGGTTGGGCTTGGGCGAGCCGTGCAGAAATACGGCGCGGATGCCGGATTCCGCCAGGCCATCGATTGCGGCGTCGGTGTGCTCCGGGGTCGGATTGTTGTGACACCAGTCGACCAGCGTGGTCGAGCCGCAATGGATCTGGTTCAGCGCGCCCATGAGGTTGGCAATGTAGAGGTCCTCGGGACGGAACAGCGTAGCCAGGCCGCGATGCATGGCGGCCATATATTTCGCCACGGTCCAATCGGCGGCAATGCCGCGCAGCGCGCTCTGCCAGGTGTGCAAATGGGCGTTGATCAGCCCCGGCAGCACGATGCAATCGGCGGCGTCGATCACTTGCGCGCCGTCCGGCGCCGGAAGCTGCGGAGTACGTCGCCGGCAGGAAGGTCCGCGATTCGGCGATCCATGGTGACCAATGCGCCGCCCTTGATGAGAATCCGGCCCATGTACATGCCTCCCGCGGTTCCCGCCGGCTCGGTCGCAACCGCGGCGGGGTCCGACCCGAACGGTACGATATCCATGGTCCTGATGCGAGCGGCGAGCGGCCGTGGGCGGATGCGGACGATCAGCAGTCGATCGATTGCGCTCGGTGCGGGTCTTGGAGCGGACCGGGCAATGCGCGTTCCGCCGCCGCGGCCAGTTGCGCCTCACTGCGGCGCAGCAGGATCGCCCCGCCGAAGATGACGACGAGCACCATCACCGTCAGACCGATCTCCAGTGGAGCCTCCAATCGGTTCGTTTCCTCGCCGAGATAATACGCTCCGAGACCGTACACGCAGGTCCACAAGACGCTGCCCGCGGTGTTGAACAGCAGGAAGGGAAGCCAAGGCATGCGATTGGCCCCGGCGAGCAAGGCGGCAATCGTGCGGAGCAGCGGGACGAAGCGACCGAAGAACACGATCTTGCCGCCATGACTCCGAAACAGATATTGCCCGATCTTGATCTTGCTCTCGGTCAGGCCGACGTAGTGACCGTAGCGCAGCAAGAGCGGATAGCCGATCTCCCGCCCGATCCAGAACCCGATGATGCTGCCGACGATAGAGCCCGCCGCGGCAGCCACGATCACCAGTCGAATATCGAGGTGGTGCGTCGAGCCGGCGTAGACGGCCGCGAGGATCAGGGTGGTCTCGCCCGGAATCGGAATGCCGATGCCTTCGAGGCCGACGATCGCGGCGATCGCCCAATAGCCGTAGACCGAGAGCAGGTGCGACGGCGCTACGGAAAAGAACAAACCGACCTCGCGATCCTGCTCGATGTTCGAACGGCGATCACGCAGCGATCAAACCGCGCCGTTTCCGGAATTCGGGGGCAATCGTCGATCCTGGCATCGGTTCCCCTGGATCGCAACTCGGAGATGCGGTCCCGAGCTGCTCTCGCGCCATGGCTCCGCTGTCGATGCATGACGAAGCGGTTGCAAGTGCGCCCGAACTTTGGTCCTGATCCGACGGGTGTCGCCGAGCCGGCGCCGATCGCTCGTTGCGCTTCGGGCGATCGGGGGTGAACAGAGGTCGCGCATGCAAATACGAAATCTCGGCAGATCCGGCCTGCAGGTCTCGCTGGTCGGGCTGGGTTGCAACAATTTCGGCGGCAGGCTCGATCTTGCGGCGACGCGCAAGGTCGTGCACCGGGCGCTCGATCTCGGCATCACGCTGTTCGACACCGCGGATATCTACGGCGAGCGCGGCCGCTCCGAGCAATATCTGGGCGAGAGCCTCGGCGACCGGCGCAAGGACATCGTGCTCGCGACCAAATTCGGCATGGCGATGGACGACGCCGGCACCCGCAAGGGAGCTTCCCGGCGCTACATCCTGTCCGCGGTCGAGGCGAGCCTGCGACGGCTCAAAACCGATTGGATCGATCTCTATCAGCTGCATCAGCCCGATCCGTTGACCCCGATCGAGGAGACGCTGCGCGCGCTCGACGATCTCGTCCGCCAAGGCAAGGTGCGCTACGTCGGGTGCTCCAACCTGCCGGCCTGGCAAGTCGTCGAGGCCCTGTGGACCGCCCAGCACGCCGGGCTCGATCGATTCGCGTGCTGCCAGGACGAATACAGCTTGGTGGTGCGCGAGCCGGAGCGCGAGCTCACCCCGATGATGGAGCGCTACGGGCTCGGGCTGTTGCCGTATTTCCCGCTCGCCAGCGGGCTTTTGACCGGCAAATACCGGCGCAACGCGTCGATGCCCGCGGGCGCGCGACTGACCGAGACCAAACGCCTCGCCGACCGGTATTTGACCGAGGCGAATTGGCGCATCGTCGAGCGGCTCGAGGATTTTTGCGCCCGGCGCGGCCGCACGCTGCTGGAGCTGGCGTTGTCCTGGCTGGCGGCGCGGCCGACAGTCGCAAGCGTGATCGCCGGCGCGACCCGGCCGGAGCAGGTGGAAGCCAACGTTCGCGCCGTGGAATGCAATCTCACGCCCGAGGACCTGGCCGAGATCGACCGGCTGCGAACGGGTTGAAAGGATTCGCGCTCCGCCCGCTCAGGCCTCGTAGGATTCGCACGACTCGCCGAACAGGGACAGACCCTCCTCGAGATAGTCCGGCAGCAGCGGCAGGCCGAGCAGATATTGCGCCGTTCGCCGGTTGTGCTCGCTCGCTGCCTGGCCGTGCAGCTCGGACCAATCCTCGATTCCGCCGTCGCCGCGGCCGAGCCAGGCCAGAGCGACGAGATCGATCTGCTCGTCCTCGCTCAAAGCGCCGATGAAAGCCGTAATCTCGCGGTATACCGGATCGTCCTTGTGATCCTCCAGAACCGAGATCATCCGGTCGTCGGTGGGATTGGAGGCGGGATCCGGTTCGGTAACCAGATCCTTGGCGTCGAACTCGCGTGCCTTGACGACGATGAAACAGACTTTGTCGGTGGCGATCGACAGCTCGGGTCCAGAGTCCGCCGTTGGATCGGATTGGCTCATGCGAAACCGCCCGTAACCACGGCCCATGACCTTCGTGCTCCCCCACGCACGCCCTCGACGGGAATATGGTGCCTCAACATTCGTTCACCAGCACCGCGCGCATGGTCTGATCGGGCCCGAGGTCGTCGACGCTTTCGATCGACAACAGCTCCGCCAGCCGCCCGCGTGCGCGATTAACGCGACTCTTGATCGTCCCGATCGGACAGCCGCAGATCTGCGCCGCCTCCTCATAGGAGAGGCCCGACGCTCCAACCAGGATCAAGGCCTCGCGCTGGTCCGGCGGCAGCTTGGCGAGTGCGCCGGGGAGTTCCTCGAACTCCAGCCGGCCGGACTGCTCGGGCTGCGACTTCAGGGTATCCGCATAGGAGCCGTCGTCGTCCTCGACCTCGCGGCGGCGCTTGCGATAATCGGATCGGAACAGGTTGCGAAGGATCGTGAACAGCCAAGCCGGCATGTTGGTGCCGGGCTCGAACTGCTCGATGTGGGAAAGCGCGCGCAGCAGCGTCTCCTGCACGAGGTCATCGGCCTTGTCGACGTTTCCGCACAGCGAAATGGCGAAAGCGCGCAAGCGCGGCACCGCGCCGAGCATGGCGTCCCGCATCGTGTCATCGAGTTGGTCGCTCCGGGGTGGGGCGTTCCGGGCCGGCTGAGCCATGCGCCCGGCCTGCACGCGCGGATCGCGCGGCGGCGGCCCGGTGCGGCCCTCCCGCGCGGCGGAGCGCGGCTCGCGCGCGTCCCGGGCGTGGAATGCCGCGCGGTGCTTTTTGCCGTTACTCATCGGCGATTCCAGGACCTGGGTTGCTTGACACGCATCGCGCTCTTGGCGGCGATCACCGAAAATTGCGGGCAGCTGGCAGTCCCGACGGGGTCGGTGCGGTTGCTTGCCGCACCGGGCAGGCCAATCCTCGCCGCGGTGAAGCCTCGAGGCTCGCCGCGGCCCTGCCGGCGCGAGCCCGTGGAGACCGCTCGACGCTGGTCGCCAACGCCAAAGGCAGCCCCAAGTTCCGGCGAAAGTCCTGGCATGCATGCATTCGGTCCCGCCGGGAGCGGGCAACCCGGGGCGCCCGCCCCGCGTTGTGCGCCAGGATCGCGCCAGACCAGGAGAGTTCGATGCCGGATCTGAAGATCGGAAGCGGCGAATGGGTCGTGGTCTGCGACGGGGGTAAGGCGCTCATCCTCGAGAATGCCGGAGATGCCCGATTCCCCCACCTGCGGACGCGAGAGGCCTACGAACAGAAGCATCCGGCAACGCACGAACTCGGCAGCGACGTGCCCGGACGGGCCTTTGCCTCCGTGGGCAATACGCGCAGCGCGGTGGAGCAGACCGACTGGCACCGTCAGTCGGAGCGAGATTTTCTCAAGGCTCTCGCAAGCCGGCTCGACACCGCCGTCACCACCGGCGAGGTCGACAGTCTGATCATGGCGGCGCCGCCCCGGGCGCTGGGAATCATCCGGCAGGCCTATTCGCCGCACGTGCGCCAAGCGATCCGGGCCGAGCTCGAGAAGGATTATGTGAAGCTTCCGGTCTCCGAAATCGAGACGCACCTGTGCGGGCGCGACCGCAAACGATGAAGCGCATCTCATCGCCGCGCTCGAGCCAAGCCTCGCGGCAGAGCGGAGGAGCCGATGCTCAAGGAATTTCGGGAATTTGCGTTGCGCGGCAGCGTCGTGGATCTTGCAGTCGGCGTCATCATCGGCGCCGCCTTCGGCAAGATCGTGGAATCCCTGGTCGGGGAAGTCTTCATGCCGGTCGTCGGCGCGCTAACCGGCGGGCTCGACTTCTCCAATTATTTCGTCGCGCTTTCCGGCCGGGTGACCGCGACCACGCTGGCCGAAGCCAAAAAGCAGGGCGCAGTTCTCGCTTGGGGAATTTTTTTCACCTTCGTGCTCAACTTTCTGATCATCGCCTGGGTGATGTTCTTCGTCGCGCGGCTGATGAACCGCCTGAAGCGGCTCGAAGCCGCGGACCCGGCGGCCGCGCCGCCGCCCTCGCGCCAGGAGGTGCTGCTGACGGAAATTCGCGACCTGCTCAAGAGCCGACCAAATCAATAGCCGCTCGCCCCCTCGCGGCGGCCCCAGCTAACCGATTGGAACGGCGACGAACCGGGTGTTCTGCCCGGTTTTGACGCGCAGCAGCACCGTGTGCTTCGCATGGCCGCGGGCCTCATTCACCGCATTGCGGACGTCGGTCGGAGTGTTCACCGGCTTTCCGCCGACTTCCAGGATGACGTCGCCGGCGTCCAGCCCGCTGTCGGCGGCGTGACCGCCGGGGTCGACCTGGGTCACGACAACGCCCAGGCTGCCGGCGCCGGCGACCTTGCGGGCCGGGGCGAGGGAGAGGCCAAGACCGGTCTCTTCACTCGGAGCGTTCGGCCGCTCGCTCGGCTGCTGCCTGGATTCGGCGCGGGCCGGCGTGTTCGGAAGCTCGCCGAGCGTCACCGTCAGGGTCTTGGGCTGGCCATTGCGCAACGTGCCGAGCTTGATCGAGGTCCCGGGCGGCATGCCGGCGATCTTTCTGGCGAGATCCCGCGAATCCTTCACCGGCTGATCGTTCACCGACGAGATGATGTCGCCGGATTTGATTCCGGCTTTCATCGCCGGGGTGCCGGGCTGCGGTTCGGCGACCAAGGCACCTTCCGCTTTCTTGAGCCCGAGGCTTTCGGCGATCTCGGGTGTGACGGTCTGAATCTGCACGCCGAGCCAGCCGCGGATGATCGATCCCTTCTCCTTGAGCTGCTCCACCACGAGCTTCACCGTTTCGGCCGGGATGGCGAAGGCGATACCGATGAAGCCTCCCGACGGGGAGAAGATCGCGGCGTTGACCCCGATCACTTCGCCCTGAACGTCGAAGGTGGGCCCGCCGGAATTGCCCTTGTTGACCGGCGCGTCGATCTGGATGAAATCGTCGAACGACCCGGCCCCGATGTCACGCCCGCGGGCCGAGACGATGCCGGCGGTCACGGTACCGCCGAGCCCGAACGGATTGCCGACCGCGAGCACCCAATCTCCGACCCGCGGCTCGCTGCTGGAGAATCGGACGTAGGGAAAATCGTTATGTCCGTCCACCTTGATCAGCGCCACGTCGGTCTTCGAATCCGTGCCGATCACCTTGGCCGCATAGGTCTTGCCGTCATCCGTCGTGATCTCGAAATTGCGCCCGTTCTCGACCACATGATTGTTGGTCACCGCATAACCGTCGGAGGAGACGAAGAAGCCGGAACCCAACGCGGTGCCGAAGCGGCGTTTTTGCGGGTTTTGATCCGGAGTTCCAAAGAATTTGTAGAACGGCGAACCGGGAGGGAATGGAAGATCCTGGTCGGCCAACTGCGATTCCGCGTTCTCCACTTTCACGCGCACGCCGATCACCGCCGATTTCACCTTCGCGGCGATATCGGCAAAGCCGACCGGGTGCGGCGCTCCATGCGCATTGACTTCGGCGGCAACGGCGGGATGCACGCTGGCCGGAATCGACAGCGCCACAACGGCGGCGATCGCCGGCGCCAAAATCCATGCGGAGCCGAGCAGCCGATTCGCCGCAGAGGTGCAAGCCGGCTCGGCACCGGACTTGGCGCGGCCAATCATGGACTATCCTCCATCGGGAGCGGCATTCAGGGATTCCCCGGGCAGTCTTGCCGACATCCGTCGCACGACGAGACAATTGCCACGCTCGTCGTGAACGTCAGCCGATCCCGGATGGTTCCCCCGGGCGTAGCCGATCCGTGCACGCCTCCCGGGCAGTTCCCGACTGACGGGACGGCTCGTCCGTTGCCGGCTCAGATCCGGTGCAACAACGCCAGGATCAGAAGGATGACGAGAACGAGCCCGATCAGCCCGCTCGGTCCATAGCCGCGCCTGTGGTAACCCCATCGCGGAAGCGCGCCGACCAGGAGCAGAATGAGAATGATGACGAGAATGGTGGAGAGCATCGAGGCCTCCAAGCCGCGGAGAATCTAGCCAACGCGGCATGCGCGGGACGGTTCCCTTCGCCCGCCGACGCAGGCCGGCACCCGTTCTCAATCCCGACCGTCGTACCAAATTCGCCAGATGCTCCCGTTTCCGTCCTCGGTCACGAGCAGCGAGCCATCCCGCGCCACCGCCACGCCGACCGGTCGGCCCCAGACGTTCTTGTCGCTGACCACGAAGCCGGTCATGAAATCGACGTACTCGCCCGTCGGAGCCCCGTTCTGCATCATCACCCGGACGACCTTGTATCCGGTGCGACTGCTGCGGTTCCAGGAACCATGCTCCGCGGCAAAAATACTGCCGCGATATTCGGCGGGGAATTGCGCGGCGCCGTAGAACGTCATCTCCATCGAGGCCGAATGCGATTGCAGCAGCACATCCGGTACCGTCACTCTGTCGCGTAAATCCGGGCGCTCGCCGAGGTGGCGGGGATCCTCGTTGGCCCCGAGATAAAACCACGGCCAGCCATAGAAGGCGCCGTCGCGCACGCGCGTGACATAGTCCGGAACGAGGTCGTCCCCGAGCCCGTCGCGTTCGTTGGTGGAGCACCACAATTCGCCGCTGCCGGGATCGACGGCAAGCCCGACGCAATTCCTGATGCCGGCGGCGAATACCCGGCCGTTGTTGCCGTCGGGATCGAAGACCAGAACGGCGGCACGGTTGGTCTCACGGCCCCAAGCGGCGCCCGGTCCGTGCCGGACTTCCCAATCCTTGATCTCGGCCGCGCCGAGCCTGCGCATGTCTTCGCCGTCGTTCGATCCGGACCCGACGGAGACGAACATCTGCTTGCCGTCGCGCGAGAAGGCGATATCGCGGGTCGAATGGCCGCGCCCGCGCGGGAGATCGGGGACGACGACGTCCGCATCGCCGCGCGCGGTCAAGTCGCCGCTGCGATAGGGAAAGCGCAGCACAGCGTCGGTATCGGCGACGTACAGCCATTCCGGCTCGCTTCCGGGAGGATGGAAGGCCAACCCGAACGGTTCATTGAGCCTCGATGCGAAGGTCTCGATCCGATCGGGCCTGGTTGCGCCTTCCGGAGTGCGCAGCACCCGGATGCGCCCGGCCTGCGTCTCCGCGATGAAAATGTCGCCGTTCGGCGCGGCGCGCACGATCCGCGGCGCATCGAGCTCCGCCGGCAGGCGTTCGACACGAAAGCCCCGCGGAACCTGCGGAGAGGCGGACGGCGGGCGCGGCACGATCCGCGGGCCATTGCGCGCCGACGCGGTGGCATAGGGTGCCGGCAAGTCGGAGGGTGCGATGCGCCGGCGCACGCCGGGCGCATCGGAGCGCCAGTCGCCCATCGCGGCCTTGCCGGTCAGGAGCGCCCGCACCTCTGTCGCAAGCTGGGCGGAAACGCCGGCAGGCGCTAGCGCCAGCACGGCCATCACGAGCAGCGGTCTCGTGCCCATGGCTGTTTTCCAATGCCTCCGCCGCAAATTGCAGGGGCAATATAGCCGTTGGCGTTCCGCCGGCCGAGTGCATGCTCGCCCGACCGGCGTCGAGCCGCCGTCCAGGAACATTGGCAGCAAATTGCGGTTTTGCTGACGGCAGCAAGGCGACGCGCAACATGAGCCTTTTCAGCACGGAAGCCACCGAGATCACCTCGTTGCGCAAGCTTCGCGACGCCGAAGCACAATGCACACGCTGTCCGCTCTATCGCGATGCCACGCAGGTCGTCCCCGGGGAGGGACCGATCTCGGCGGCACTGATGCTGGTCGGCGAGCAGCCGGGAAACGACGAGGACCTCGCCGGCAAGCCGTTCGTGGGACCGGCAGGCCGTGTGCTGGACCGCGCCTTGGCGGACGCAGGGCTCGACCGCAGCAAGGTGTTCGTCACCAACGCGGTGAAGCATTTCAAGTTCGAGCTGCGCGGCAAGCGCCGGCTGCACAAACGCCCGAACGCCTATGAGATCGAACGCTGCCGGTGGTGGCTCGATCTCGAGCGCGCGATCGTCAAGCCGGAGCTCGTGGTCGCGCTCGGCGCGACCGCCGCCCGCAGCCTGCTCAACCGCACCGTATCGATCGCTGCCGTTCGCGGGAAGATCCTCGAGGCCGGGGACGGCATGCGACTGGCGGTGACCATCCATCCCTCGTATCTGCTGCGCATCATCGAGCGTGCGGACAAGGAGCAGGAATATCGGCGTTTTGTCGGAGACCTGCGCATGTGCAAGCAGGCGCTGCGGGAGGCCGCGTGACCGGCTGGCGGTTCGCGGGCTATTTCGGCTTGACGTTCGGATCTCCGCCCGGGGTACCCGGCGGGGGAATGACCGGCATCTTGCTCGAATCATCCGGCGGCTTTCTCTGCAAGCCGGGATCGACATTCTCGGGCGGCTTGATCACGCCGCCGGACTGGTTCAGCCGCTCGCTGAGGTTGCCCGAAGGGCCGGCGTCGGTGGACGGCTGATTACCGCGATCCGCCGCGGATCCCGGAAGTTCGGCCGCATCGGCCGCCGGCATGATCGGCACGGAGAATGCGGCAGCAACGGCAAGCGCCGCAAACCGCGGACCTCGGTCGGCTCGCGATCGAGCACCCGGCACGGCGGGTGATTTCGCCATGAAGAATCTCCTTCGCGAAGAAACTCCTTCGCGCGGCGCGGATGGACTGGCCCGCATTTCCGAACGCCCGCGCGCGTATGAAGTTCCACGCCCCGTTCGCGGCCGCAGCGGCCGCGGCGGCTCGATGCCGGAGTGCGAGAGAGGAGCCGGTATGTCGGTCTAGGAACTCCAGGGAAAGTGCCGCGTTGGAGGCCGGAGGTACTGCCATGACACTGCGGTCGATCGCTCTTGTTGGTTTGGTTGGAACTGTGTTGGCGATCGGTTCGCTTGCGTCCGCACATGATCTTTGGATCAACCGCGGCGGATTTCGCAACGCTGCGGGCGAGTGGTGCTGCGGGGCGGGCGACTGCTTCACCATCCCAGGTGAGAAAGTCTCCATGAACGGCATCGGCTACATACTCAGGGAGTATGACAACGAGCTCGTGCCGTTCAGCGAGGCACAGCCGAGCCCCGACGGCGCGTACTGGCGCTGCAAGCGGGCGGATGGAAGTCGCCGCTGCTTTTTCGCGCCGCCGCCCAGCACGTGAGAAACATCACGAATCCGCGAGTCGGGCGGCGCGAGGAATCGCTGCCCGACGAGCATCACTGGGTCTGGGTACGCTGGAGGGCCGGCATGCAGTGGCGCGAGCGGTGCCGCTGCGGATAACCTCGATTACCTGCAGATCAGGTGCAGAGCGGATACATCGACATCAATTCGTTGCCGCGCAGAAAAATCATGCGCGGCGTGAGGCCGCCATTGCGATTGATCCAATCGCGGACCGACGGCGGATAGTTGCGCCAAAGCACGCCGGTCCACGCCGGGCTCTCGACCTGTCGGCCCTGGCCGTCGAACACCCAAGCCGCATGGAACCCGAGACTTGCGCGCTCGGTCACGCAGATCCTGCCGCGCGGTATCGTTCCCAACAGCAGCGTGCAGGCCGAGTTGCAGGTTCCGTCGACGATGATGCGCTCGCCGGAGTGCCGGAGCTTGGCGAATCTTTGGAGATATCTGTCGATCCGACCGCCGGGATCGTCGTGAATTCGAATCGTCGCCGAAGCGGACGTAATGCCCAGCAACATAAGCAGCGCGCCGAGCAAAGCGCCTACCTTCATCGCCAAACCCCTTCCCTTCCGAACCTGCTGCCCGCTCTTTTTGTGCGCGTCCTGTTCTCTAACCGACAAGACGAGCCAATTTCATGATCGTTGAGCAGCAGACCGTGTTGATTTCATGGCCAGATTCTGCCTTTTCCGCAAGCCGAGCGCTGCAGATTCCTGTGGTTTGTGCTTGCCGGAGCGCCCGCGGCGCGCGTTCGAGGCATGAGACAACCAATGCCCGTGGGCGGAACGGAACGAGCCGACCCCTGCGGCCCCGCGGGTAACGCCTCGCGTGGGCGGGATCGATCCCGAGCGGATCGGCATGCAGACGGTCATGACGGGTTTCGCTAGCAATGAACGTGCCAATTTCAGCAGAATCGATCAGGCGCCGGTCCCGGGATCTCCGGCGGGCGATTTTGCTTTCCGGATGAACGATTTGGCGCCGCCGGCGTTGTTGCTGCGTCCCTCCCTCGTTCATCACCGGCAGGAAGATCGCGATGCCCCGTGCCCAATATTTCGTCACCAAGCGCAAGGGCGAATGGAAAATTCGCGCCGGCTATCGCTACTCGGGTCCTTATCCAACCAAACGGAAAGCCCTGCAGGTGGCCATCGACTTTGCCGAGCGCGACGGCCAAGCCGGACGCGAGGCGCAGGTGCTCGTGCAAGGCGAGGATCGCCTGTTTCGCCCGGCGTGGACCTACGGACGCGATCCCTATCCGGTCGAAACGCCAGCCTCGCCAGGTTCCACGCTCTCGGCCGGCTCCACTGCGAAATCCGGCTAGCCCGCGCGACCTGGGCCGCGCGCGCCTCGCCCGACGCGACCGGAATGCGATTCGCGACCCGCCGATCCGGCTCCAGAAGCTCCTGGCCGCGTGAGCTGCCGAGCAGTCCGGAGTGCAGGCTTATCCGGAAAAATCGGCGGCCCGGCAGGAGCCGTTTCGCCTTGGCATTCCCCCGTTGTGCCGCACATTCGCGCCATGCCGAACTCGAGTTTCGGTGCCCCGTGCGTTTGGTGCTACACTCGACCACACCATCGATCAAACGGGGGGGCATTCATGCCGGCGCTGTCGATCCTGATCGGAGTTCTGGTCACATTCGTCGTAATTCTTCTTGTGCTCTACCTCGTGAACCTGCTTCCCATCGAGGGTCGGCTCAAGCAAATCCTGCGCGTGATCGTGATCATCCTCGGCATATTGTCCCTGGTACGGTATTTCGGGGTCGGTTTCTGAGAATCAGCGCGCCCGGCCGGCGGCGCCAGCCCGCCCATCGGCTTTCCGGTCTCAGGAAGATTCCAGCCGGGAAAATCAGCGATTCTGAATTGCGGCGAGCTCCGCGCGGCGCCGGGGCGGCGGTTCGACGCTGAGATCGGGCGCAAGCCCGAACCGCGACATCCGCGGACAGGCGGTGAGAGCGGACACGAAGTCGTTCATCCACACTTTCAGCGACGAAGACTGCAGCGTCTCCATCATGGCGCCCCAGCGCTCACGGCGCTCTTCGTTCGGCATCCCCAGCCCGTTCGAGATCGCCCGCGCCACCGCGTCGATATCGTGGGGATTGACCAGTAGCGCGGAATCGAGCTGCCTGGCGGCGCCGGCGAATTTCGAAAGCACCAGCACGCCGGGGTCGAGCGGGTTCTGCGCCGCCACATACTCCTTGGCGACCAGGTTCATGCCGTCGTTCAGCGGGGTAACGAGGCCGACCCGCGCGGTGCGGTAGAGGCCCGCCAGTTTCGCTTGCGAAAAGCCCTTGTTCAAATACCGGATCGGAACCCAGTCGACCTCGGAATGACGCCCGTTGATATCGCCGACGAGCGCGGCAAGCTCCTCCTGGAGCTGGCGATAGGCGTCGATCTTGGCGCGCGAGGGCACCGCGATCTGCAGCAGCGTGACTGCCCGTTTCAGTGCGGGCTGGAACTGCAGCATGCGATCGAAGGCGCG
>VAZU01000313.1 GCA_005884745.1 Alphaproteobacteria bacterium | reverse complement strand
AGAATTATTACACCGCCTATCAGGGCAACGTTTATGGCATTGCGGTTCCGGCCGACAGTGCCGTCAAGCGCTTCGAGGATCTCAAGGGCAAGCGGGTCGGCGTGATCTCGATGTCTTCCGCCGGGGTGATCATTGCGCGCGCGCTCGCCGCCAATCACGGCATGGATCCCGATCGCGACATCTCGATCGTGGTCGCCGGCGAAGCCGCGCAGACCGCCGCGCTGCTGCGCTCGGGCGAAGTCGACGCGCTCTCGCAGTTCGACACGCAATATGCGCTGGTCGAGAACGCGGGAGTGAAGATGCGCCCCCTCGACAACAGCGAGATCGCCAAGTTTCCGTCGAATGGTTTCATCGCGTTCGAGGCCACGCTCAAGAGCAAGCGCGCGGAAGCGGTGGCGCTGGCGCAGGGCTATGCCAAAGGCACCGTGTTCGCCATCGCCAATCCGGCGGCGGCGGTGCGCGCGTTGTGGGAAGTGTTTCCGCAGACCAAGGCGACCGGCAAGGACGAGGCGACCGCGCTGAAAGACGACGTCAAGGTGCTGGAGGCGCGCGCCCGCAACTGGCGGCTCGAGGCGGGCGGGGTGACCAAATGGGGCGAGAACTCCGAGGCGAATTACGCGGCCTATGTGGACTTTTTGCTGAAATGGGGAGTGCTCAAGCAGAAGGTCGAGGCGAGCGACATCATCACCAATGAGCTGATCGAGGACATCAACAAGTTCGATCCCGCGGAGATCACCGACCTCGCCAGGAAGCAGGCCGGGAATTAGCTGCGCTTTGCTCGGCTCGTCGTCCCCGCGAAAGCGGGGACCCATGATCACGGATCAGAAAATTACAGGGGCGGTGATCATGGGTCCCGGATAGCCGCTTGGCGGCTTCCGGGACGACTGGGAGTTTGTTACTTGCTGCCGATCACGCGCACCGGCTTGCCGTCGATGAAGGCGCGGATGTCCTCGACGGTCTGCCGGTAGAAGATCCGGAACGTGTCCTGCGTGACGTAGCCCAGATGCGGCGTGATCACCGCGTTGTCCATCTTGCGCAGCGGATGGTCCTGCGGCAGCGGCTCGACGTCATAGACGTCGAGGCCGGCGCCGGCGATGCGGCGCTCGCGCAGCGCAGTAACGAGCGCGGCCTCCTCGACGATCGGCCCGCGCGAGGTGTTGACGAGAAACGCGCTCGGCTTCATCAGCCCGAATTCCTTGGCACCGACCAGTCCCTGCGTGCGCGGGCTGAGCTGCAGATGGATGGTGATGAAATCGGCGCGGCGGAACAGCTCGTCCTTGTCGACGCGGGTAGCGCCGGCCTCGCGGGCCTTGTCCTCGGTGAGGTTCTGGCTCCAGCCGATCAGCTGCATGCCGAACGCACGGCCGATCGCGGCGGCACGCGAGCCCAACCGGCCGAGCCCGACGATGCCGAGCGTCTTGCCGAAGAGATCGATGCCGATCGTCTCCTGCCACCACGCGCCCGCTTTGAGCCGGGCGTGCTCGTGGCCGATCTTTCGCGCCAGTTCGAGCATCAGCCCGAACGCCAGCTCGGCGGTCGGATGGCCGGTGGATTCGGTGCCGCAGACGGCGACGTTGCGCTCGCGCACGGCGGCAAGGTCGATCGCCGCGTTGCGCATGCCGGTCGTGACCAGGAGCCGCAGCCCGGGCAGGCCCTCGAACACGGCTTTGGAAAACAGCGTTCGCTCGCGCATCGCGCAGACGATCGAGAATTTTTCGAGCGCCCGGATGACGTCCGCCTCGTCCCCGAGCGGCCGATGGAACACTTCGATCGCCACGTCCTTGGCGATCGGCGACCAATCGGCCATCTGCATCGCGACGTTCTGGTAGTCGTCGAGCACGGCACAGCGATGTTGCATGGATCACCTCATCGTGGAATTCGCCGGCAACTTCGCGACGGCTCAAGCTTTGCGCTCGCCGGCCTTGCGGATACGGAATACCAGAAGCCCGGGGCTCTCGCTGTTGGATTCGAGAACGTCGCCGGTCTCGCGGACGAGATTGGGGATGTCGATGGCGGTCAGCGGATCGGTGCATTCGAGCACCAGCGCGTCGCCCGGAACGAGCTTGCCGAGCACCTTGCGGGCCTTGAGCGCGGGAAGGGGACAGCGCAATCCGCGCAGATCGAGCGTCTGTTCGGCCATGGATCGTCACCAGCACGCATCGCGCAACGGGTCAAGGGCGCATGCTTGACCGCGGCTCGCGTGGCGGCAAAGGTCCGCAGACGCCGGATTCAGTGCACCTCGCCCAGGGAGTCTCGCGTCATATGCGGCGGCTTGCGATCGCGGCTTGCATTATTCTGTCGCTTTCATCGTCCAGTGCGCAGGCGCAGCTGCGCGGGCACGGCGGCCCGGTGCGGGCGCTGGCGATCTCGCCCGACGGCAAGACCGCGATCTCGGGGAGCTTCGATCAAACGGCGATTGTTTGGTCGCTTGCCCGCCAAGCGGCCGAGCAGGTGCTGCGCTTCCACGACGGCGCGGTCAATGCCGCGGTCCTGCTCGCGGACGGCCGCGCCGCCACCGCCGGCGAGGACGGGCGCATCGCCATCTGGCGCTTCGGCCGCGAAGAACCCGATGCCGTGCTGGAAGGACACAGTGCGCCCGTGGTGGCGCTCGCGGTCTCGCCGGACGGCGCGAGCATCGCATCGGCGTCCTGGGACCGCACCGTCCGGGTCTGGCCGCTCGCCGGCGGCGTGGGCGGCGGGGGCGGCGCGCCGCGCGTGCTCGAAGGCCATGCACAGAACGTCAATGCTGTCGCCTTCCTGCCGGATGGGCGCGTGGTGAGCGCCGGCTACGACGCCAGCGTCCGGATCTGGTCGGCGGCGGCGCCCGCGGAGATCCTCGCGGCCCGAGCCGATGGCCGCGTGCATTTGCTGCGGCCGGGAGGCGAGCCCAACGGCGAGATCGAAGCCCAGGCCACGCCGATCATTGCCGTCGCGGTCTCGTCCGACGGCAAGCTGGTGGCCGCATCCGGCATCCGCGGCTCGGTCGCCATCATCGATCGGGCAAGCCGCAAGCTCGTGCGCACCCTGGTCGGCCCCGGGCTGCCGGTGTGGTCGCTCGCGTTCTTTGCCGACAATCGCACGCTGCTGACCGGCGGCACCGATCGCATGATCCGCCGCTGGGACGCGGAAACCGGCGAGCAGTTCGGCGCGATCGCGCTCGGCGGGCCCGAGGATCCGCTCGCGGCCTTCGCGGGCGACCGCGGCGCCGAGGTGTTTCGCGCCTGCGTCGCCTGCCACACCTTGCGGCCCGAGGAAGAGAACCGCGCCGGGCCGACGCTCTATGGAATTTTCGGCCGGCACATCGCGGTCGTGCCGGGCTATCGCTACTCCGAGGCGTTCCGCCAGCTCGATATCGTCTGGACGCCGGAAACCGTCGCAAGACTGTTCGAGCTCGGGCCGGCGACGTTCACGCCGGGCACCAAAATGCCGGAGCAGCGCATCGGCTTGGCGGAGGACCGCGCGGCGCTGCTGGAATTTCTGGCGCGCGCCACGAAGCCGAAGTGAGGACCGATACCCTCAATGTTGTCGTCCCGGGCCAAGGTCGCGCCGCGGCCGCGAGCCGGGATCCATGATCACCGACCTCGCAATTTCGTATGACCGGTGATCATCGGTCCCGGCTTTCGCGGGGACGACCGCCTTCCGGCGATCGATTGCGCTACACCCCATCCGGGCTGCCGCGCGCCTTCCCTTCCCGCTCGCGCAGATAATCGTCGCTGGTGCGTGGGCGCGGGCGCTCGATCGCCGCGTAGGGATCGAAGCCGGCGGTGGTCACCGCCGCGACGCGGCAATCCTCGCACATTTTCAGCACTTCGAGCCGGCTGCCGGGGCCGCTGAACATCCAGTGTTTGCCCTCGAGCTTGGCCGCGATCCGCTCGATCGTGCTCTTCGTTCCGAACGGCTTGCCGCAGCGGGTGCAGCAGAACGGCTCCTCCTCTTTCAGCAGGCGCGCGGCGGCGCTCGCGGCGCGAAAATCGAGCTGCGGCATGAGCGTGATCACCTTTTCGGGGCAAGTCGCCTTGCACAGCCCGCATTGCACGCAGGCATCCTCGACAAACCGCAGGCTCGGCCGTTCCGGATCGTCCATCAGCGCGCCGGTCGGACAAGCCGACACGCATGCGAGGCACAGCGTGCAGCCCTCGGCGCGGATTTCCACGGCGCCGAACGGCGCGCCGTCCGGCAGCGCGACGACATCGACCGGCGCCGGCGCGGCACGATGCAGCTCGCGCAGCGCAAGCCGCAGCAGATCGCGTTTTTGGCCGACCGGCTCGAAGCTCGCGGGCCGCGGGGCCGGGGCCACGGCGCTGATGGCGCGCAGCGCCTCGCCGAGCGCGAAGGGATCGTCGGTCTCGATGGTTTCGACGCGCCCGTTGCCGAAGCCCAGCCCCGCCAGAATCGGGTCGGCAAGCGCCAGCGTGCGCTTGAGACCCGTCACATCGTGGCGCGGCTTGGCGCGCAGCAGCAGGCGCAGCCCGGAGGCCCCATGGGCAAATGCCGCGGCGATCAGCTCGAGCCCGACCTGGGTGACTTCGTTGACCGCGAGCGGCAGCACGTTCGCGGGCAGTCCATCGCCGTGGCGGGCGAGCGCATCGATCAGCTCGCCGCCGTGCTCGCCGTCGTGGACGAGCAGGACCGGATGCTCGCCTCCCGCCGCGCGATAGACCGTGAGCAAGGTGCGCAGCTTGCGCACCAATGCGTCGACGGGCGGGAGCGCGTAGGCCGCGGCGCCGGTCGGACAGACGGCCGCGCAACTGCCGCAGCCGGCGCACACGTTCTCGTCGATCGCGACGTGATCGCCGGCGGGCGCGATCGCCCCGGTCGGGCAGAGATCGAGGCAGCGCGTGCAGCCGACGATCTTGGAGCGCGAATGGGCGCACAGATCGTCGGTGAACGTGATGTAGCGCGGCTTGTCGAACGTGCCGACGAGATCGGCCGCGCGCAGGATTTTTCGCAGCACGCCGGCTTCATCCCTGGGATCGGCGCGCAAATAGCCTTCCCGCAGGTCGGGGGCGGGGAACCGCGCGGGACCGCCGGAGAGATCGAGCAGGATGTCGCACTGAGAGCTCGCGCCGTTGCGCGAAACTCCGAACGCGAGGCTCGCGCGCGAGGAGGGATCCGGAACGGCGTAATCGTCGACCAATATTTCGAAGGCGCCGAGATGGCCTTTGGCGGATCGGATCGTGCCTTTCGCGATGGGAAATTCGGTTGTTTTCGGCGGCGCCACCGCGCCGGGTCGGCTCAGCAGCACGGTCACGTCGAGCCGGTCCGCAAGCAGGCGCGCCGCCTCGATGGCGCGCTCGTCGCTGCCGTAGACGAGAGCCGTTCCCTCGCTCTCCAGGCTGAGCAGCGGCGTCGCCGGCATCGGCTCGGCGGCGGCCGCCAGGAGCGCCGCGATCTTCGGGCCGGCGGCGGCGCCCTCGGTCGACCAACCCGCCGTCTCGCGAATGTTGGCGAATGCGATCTCCGCCTCTGGTCCTCCGGCCGCCCCCGCCGCCCCGGCCGTGCCTTCGACCTCGCCCGCGGCTTCCGAGAACAGCGGTGCTTCCTGCGTGCAGGC
>VAZU01000327.1 GCA_005884745.1 Alphaproteobacteria bacterium | reverse complement strand
TCACGCCGGCGATCAGATTGAACAAGGTGGATTTGCCGGCGCCGTTCGGGCCGATCAGGCCGACCAGCTCGCCGCGCTCGATCTTGATCGAGATGTCGCGGTTGGCGACGAGCCCGCCGAACCGCTGCGTGACGTGCTGCACTTCGAGCAGCGCGGTCATGGGCGGCGAACTCGGCGGTTCGCTCCCTCGCACCGTACTCGGCGGTTGGCTCCCTCTCCCCTTGTGGGGGAGGGTGGGGAGGGGGGTACTTTGTGCGCATCAATTTGCAACCACCCCCCTCCCGCCGCGCTTCGCGCGCCGACCTCCCCCACAAGGGGGGAGGTGTCGGAGAGGCCCAGTTTGCTGCTCATGCCCTGGCCTCCGGGGCGCGGCGGCGGGTGAACAGGCCCAGCATCCCCTCCGGCCGCGCCAGCGCCACCACCACCACCAGCGTGCCGTAGACGATGAGGTCGATGCCCCGTCCGGTGCCGCCGATGTAGGAGCGCGTGAGCTCGGTCAGCGGAATGAGGATCGCGGCGCCGAGCGCGGGACCCCACAGCGTGCCGATGCCGCCGAGCACCGCCGGCAGCGCCATCAGCAGCGAGAAGCGGAAGCTCATGACGCTGTCGGGATCGATGTAGGAGACGAACTGGGCGTAAAAGCTGCCGCCCACCGCGGTGAAGAACGCCGACACGGCGGCGGCCGCCATCTTCGAATGGAACACGACGACGCCGAGGCTCTCGGCCGCCTCCGGATTGTCTTTGACCGCGCGCCACCAATAGCCCCATTTGGAATTTTCCAGCAGGAAGGTGACCAGCCAGGTGATGCAGGCGAGCACCAGGGCGAAATAGATGTAGGGCAGCTTGCTGCGCGTGAACTGGAAGGTGAGCCAGCTGTCGCGGCGGATCGGAATGTCGATGCCGGTCGCCGCCCCGGCAAAATCCCAGTTGAGGAACAGCAAGTATCCGATCTCGGCGATCACGATGGTGGCGATGGCGAAATAATGCCCACGCAGCCGGAAGCACGGGTAGCCGAGCGCGAGCGCGATCAGTGCGGCGATGATTCCGCCCGCCGCCATGCCGAACCAGGGCAGCACGCCGAGCTTGCTGAACAGCAGCGCGGTCGTATAGGCGCCGAGCCCGAAATACAGCGCATGGCCGAGCGAGATCTGGCCGCAATAGCCGCCGAGGATGTTCCAGCTCTGGGACAGCGCCGCATACATCAGCGTGAGCACCAGGATGTTCTGGACATAGACGTCGGAGACGA
Organism: Alphaproteobacteria bacterium; assembly: GCA_005884745.1. Taxonomy (GTDB): domain Bacteria; phylum Pseudomonadota; class Alphaproteobacteria; order Rhizobiales; family Xanthobacteraceae; genus AP-16. Next base: position 1,464 of record VAZU01000327.1, on the reverse strand, counting down.
ACAGCGGCAGCGCCGCGATGACCACCGCGATCACGACCGCGACCACAAGATCGCGCAGCCGCCTGGCGCGAAACGCGGATTTCTTCAGGTAGACCATCACAGCGATCCGAACAGGCCGCGCGGTCGCAGGAACACCACGGCGAGATAGACGCCGTAGATGCCCACCGATTTCAGCGAGGCCGGCAGCACCATCGCGGTCGCGGCCTCGACCAGGCCCACCAGGATGCCGGCGATGAAGGCGCCGAACACGCTGCCGAACCCGCCGAGCGCCACGGTGACATAGGCGATCAGCGCGAACGAGGCGCCGACGTCGGGATAAATGTAGAAGAAGATCGCCATGATGGCGCCGGCGAGCCCGACCAGCGCCGCGCCCAGTCCCCAGCCGAGCGCGAACACGCGGTTCTTGTCGATGCCGACCAGCGCCACGGCCCCGGAATCCTCGCGTGTCGCCTCGAGCGCGCGGCCGAAATCGGTGCGGTTGATGAGGAGATAGAGCGCGATGAAGGCCATAATGGAGATCAGCGCGCCGGCGAGCTGCGGCGCGGGCAAATAGATGCCGGCGAGGTTCACGGTCTTGCCGCCGAGCCAGGAAACCGGGATCGAGCGGTAGTCGGGCGTGAACAAATATTGCGCCAGGCCGCGCATGACGATGGCGAGCCCGAAGGTGGCGAAGATCTGCACCATGCCGATGTTGGTTTTGGCGCGCATGGCGAAGCGGATCACGCCGAGATAGATCAGCGCGCCGAATGCGAACAGCGCCGCGGCAACGAGCGGCGCCGAGAGCAGCGGGTCGAGCATGAAGGCGACGGCGAGCCCGAACGTCGCATACATCGCCAGCATCAGGAACTCGCCGTGGGCGAAATTGACGATATCCATCAGGCCGAAGATCAGCGCGAGCCCCACCGCGATCAAGCCGTAGAGCAGGCCCATCAGCAGGCCGCTCGCGAGACTCTGGATGACGATCTCGGGGGTGAGCATCAGGCGTGCCGCATCATCGCGCCGTCATCCTGAGGTGCGACCGCGGGTGAGCGAAGCGACACCCGGGGGAGCCTCGAAGGACGGCGCCGTTCCGTGATCTCATGCTTGCCGTCCTTCGAAAGCGCCTCATGATGGGTGGCCGGCCGTCCTTCGAGGCTTGGCGCTTCGCGCCTTGCGCCTCAGGATGACGGCCGGATCACCCTCACGCCTTGTTCATCGGCCACAGCACCTCGGCGACCGCGGCTTGGGGCGGGAAGATGGTGACGAACTTGCCCTTGAGCCATTGCAGCAGCACTGGATCGCAGTCGTTGTTCTGGCCCTGCTCGTCGAACTTGACGTCCTTCCACGGCATGATGGTCTTGTCGCCGGGAATATTGGTCGCAGCGAGCGCGGCGCGGATCTTGTCGCCGTCGGTCCCCTGCGCGCGGTTGACGGCATCGGCGAGCACCAGCATGGCCATGAACTGCCGGGAGGTGTTGTCGTTGA
>VAZU01000048.1 GCA_005884745.1 Alphaproteobacteria bacterium | reverse complement strand
CATGACGAGCTTCATGTCGTGCTCGACCAGCAGCACCGCGATGCCGCGGTCGACGATGCGCCGGATGACTTCGTCGATCTCCGCCGTTTCGCGCGGATTGAGCCCGGCGGCCGGCTCGTCGAGCATCAGGATCTCGGGATCTGCGGCAAGCGCGCGGGCGAGCTCGAGGCGCTTGAGCGCTCCATAGGGCAGGGCATCGGCGGCATGACCGATGAAATCGGAAAGTCCCACTTCCGCCATCAGCGCCGCGGCGCGCTCGCGAATCTCCCGGGTTTCGCGCCGGATCGCCGGAGCGCTGAGCAAAGAGGAGAGCAGCCCCATCCGCAACCGAGGCGAAGCGCCGACCATCACGTTCTCGATCGCGCTCATGCGGAAGAAGATCTGCAGATTCTGGAATGTTCGCTGGATGCCGCGGCGCGCGCGCTCGGCGACCGAGAGCGAAGTGATGTCCTCGCTGCGATGGCGGATCGCGCCGCTCGACGGGCCTTCGATCCCGGAGAGCAGGTTGAACAGCGTGGTCTTGCCGGCGCCGTTCGGCCCGATGAACGCCGTGATGCCGTTCTCGATCGCGAACGACAACGGCGCCAGTGCCTGCAGGCCCTGGAACGCCTTCGACAGATTTTCCACTGCCAGGATCATGTCCGCCGCGGTCGTTGCGGGTTCGTCATGGCACCTCGCGTGTCTCCCGGACGAGGCCGCCGGTCTCGCCCGCGAGCCGTCCGCGCGCGAACGGGGCCGGACGCAGCATCGCATCGAGCAGCGCCTCGTCGCTCGACCAATACGGCATGTACCACTGCCGGTCCAACGCGATCAACAGCCAGCCAGCATGTCCGAAGTTACCCGCTAACCGGACATGTGGCGGACATCGCGGAATCGACGCCAATGACCCGATTCGGACATGGCGGACTGCTTTGCTAGCGGGTGCCAAGCGTCTTATTCTCGAATCCCATGCTGGAAAGGCCTTCGTGCCAATTCCGAAGAGAAGTACAGGGCCCGCGAGCGATATCCGTGGACAGTCTGAATAACGCTTGAGCCAAACCTGCCGATTAGAGAAGCGGAGATGGCGTTCAGATCGCGAAATGTCCGCTAATGGCCCAACTCGTGACACATCGGCACGCATTTGGACATGCATCGCGGCCGACGAACGTCATCAGATTCGGGCAGTGGTCGTTCGCTAATCCTTTTTGCACAGGTCGCCGACGCTCGCCCGCGGATGTGCCGTGCGATACGTCGTGAGCGCCGGCTCCGCCGGCAGACCGTAGGCGGCCAGCATCGCCGTGCGCGCGCTCAGCACGCTCCAGGGGCGCCACAACGACCGCGTCCGCTCGCCCACTACGACGCCCCGGCTTCCCTGCAGGCCGCCCTGGCTAACGGCAGGCCGACCACGGCCGGGCCGCTGTCGGCATCGCCGAGGCGCCCAGGCCCTGACCTCAGAACCTGCGCCGCAACGGCAAAGCGCCAGTTAGCGGCCCCGCCCGATTTCGGGCGGGGCCTCAACTTCACCCTCGGTTAAGTCGCCTTTGCCTAGACCGGGATGACGGCGACGATCTCGAAGGTGAACGGATCCACGATCACGAGCTCGTCGTCGAACAAGAAGCACCGGAAGTGACGGAATTGCGGGACGATGAACACGATGTCCTCGGGAATCACGAACAGACTGAAGCTGCGGGGAACCACGACCCCGATGCGAATATCGAAGTTCACGTTCCTGACCCGAAGCCGCGAGAAGTCGCGATGCAGGACGACGTTGTGGATCCGCGTGCGCTGCTGAGACGTAAGCGAAATCCGGCTTCGCGTGCCCGCCTGAGCGAAGGCGTGCGTCCCGCGCTGGGTTCGCGCCACGTCGGTCCGCATGCCGGTGCGGGTCGTAGTCTTCAGATTTTGTCCATGCAGGCGACGCTGCTCGGCGAGAACCTGCCCGCGGTGGCGCTGCTCGGAAAGCGCCTGACCGCGCTGGCTACGCAACGTTCCGGCCTGCATGCCGCTGCGGCCTCGAACTCCGAGGTTTTCGCCATGCATGCTGCGCTGCGTGCCGAACGCACGCCCGCGTTCGGTATGTAGCGCGGCCCCATAGGATGGCCCGTGGGATTGACCGAAGCCGCTGGCGTGGCCGCCGGACCGGCCCTGCATTCCGATGCTCGGGCCATGGCCGCCGCCGGAGAGACCGCCGCCGCGAGGCCCGCCACCGCCGCCGGTCGGGCCTTGGCGCATATGCTGGCCACCTCCGCCTCCCGGGCCGCCCGGACCTTGTGCCGATGCCAGCGTTACGCCGGCGACGAGGGCGGCCGCCGCGATCGCCGCCAGCACCGAATGCATCCATGCGCTCCTCATGCAAATCTCCCTTTGCTGATGTGGTGTTTGTGACTCCACAACTCGCATCGGCTTGCGAAGTTCTCAGGTGCCGGAAAAGTTCGCAAAAATATTGTTAGTTTAGTGGACGCCGTTCGGACCTAATTACCTGCGCCGTGAATATTTATTCAGGATCCAGCCCTTCCTAACAATGCCGCATAACTGCAGATGATCCACTCGGCGCGACCTGAACAAATGTTCAGAACGGCGACCCTAGTCTGCATCCCGTCGCCTGCACGCGCCGGGGTGGCCTGGAAGCCGCTATAGGCACCCCTTGACGGTAAAGTTTTTTTTACGCGCCTCTTGGGTCGCGGCATCCTGACGCCATTAGCGGAAGTCAAGGGTTCAGGGCGGCGAACTGGGAACCGCGAAACCGTGGTTCACCAAAATCTGTTGACCGATCTCAGAAAGGATGAACAACGCAAAGCGGTACGCGTCTGGGGAAGCAGTGGAGACGACCGTCAGACCATACTCCGCGCTAACGCGCAGAATTTCGGGTAGAGCAACCACTTGCAATCCGCGATCATCGCGCCGTGCCGCAACGGCATTCGTGCAATAGGTAAGGAAAATGTCGGCTGATCCGCCCGCCACGAGGATGCCATAGAGCGAACCCCCGGTTGGCGCCGCCTTAGTGCCAGGACCGCCGGTGAGTTGCAGGGCCTTCTGCTCGAGCTTCGAGAACGCACCGGGCCTGAGCGCGTCGGCTTTGCGGAACACCTCCCACGCATAGTCGCCCGACGGGTCGGCCCGCGGCGTCGAGGTGCCGAGCTTCACGTTCGAATCGAGCATCCGATCGAGCAATGTTGCGGGATCGACCACCAAGTCAGGCCGCACGAGGGCACAAAGCTTGTTGCGGGCAAACAGCACTACCGGCCCAGCGCGCTTTGCCTGGGCCAATGCTTTCGGATGCTCCAGATTGGCCGACGCGAACACCCCAGCCGGCGCGCCGGAGAGGATCTCGTCCTTGAGCAAGCCCGACGCCCCGAACTTCGGCTGCACCTGCAACCCGGTGTCGGCCGCAAACGTCTTTACGACTTCGGTGAGCGCTGCGCGCAAACTCCCGGCCGCGTGCAGAAGCACGGGCTCGGATGCAGTTGAGGAAATGGACATGCTGACCAGAGCTGTCACCACAGGACCTGGGCATCATCACCAACCGCGATCGCCCTCTCGGCGCTAACCCGCTAGTCTTTACGAACGATGGTTCCGACGTGTTCGCCGCGCAGCGCCGGTTCCAGCAGATGCGGCTTGAGTCCGTTGATGATCTGAAATTGCTTCACTTGGCGGGCGCAGGCAAGAAGATCGATCAGAACCCGATCGAACGGCAAGGTCGGCAGGTTGCGCGCCTTGAGCTCCGTCACCGAGATGTCCTTGATGAAGGCGGCCTTCGGGTTGGTCTTGGGGTCTGCCTCATAGAGGCCATCGACGTCCTTGATCAGCGTATGGTTTGCGCAGCCGTAGCATTCGGCGAGCAAAAAACTGCCTGCGTCAGTGCGGTGCGGCGGGATGCGGCCGACACGCGGCGGATGTTTCCAGATGGAGAACGGCGGGTCGCCGTTACAAATCACAGCCGGGGCCGACTTGATGAAAAACGGCAGCATGTGTCCGAGAATTTCCAGCGGGATCGCCACCACGCCGTGCGGCGCGAGCAGCGTCCCGAGGAGGTGGGCATTGCCGAGAGCATCGATGATCCGCAACTGCGCCAGCACGCCGGTCGGCAGGCCGAGATCCATTCCGATCGAGGTCACGTGCCGGCTGCGGATTCCGCCGCCAGTGGCAATGACCAGCTTGAACTTCGCCAGCGCGGCGACGATGGCATCGACCAGCGGATAGGTCGCGCTCTTGCCGCGGTCGATGATCGAGCGCCCGCCGACCTTGAGCACGCCGCAAAACGGCAGCATGCGCACGACCGGCGTCTCGGTCGCGGACATCACCCGCTTGTCAAGCAGGCTCTCGCGCATCAGCATCGACTCGACATGGTGGCGTCCGTCGGCGGGAATTTCAGCCATAGGGGACGGCGGCGTCAAAGATGACATGGTCAGCCTGCTTATGCGGTGATGATCGTCCCCACGTGCTCGCCATTGAGCGCGCGGGTCAAATTGCCTCTATTCAAGCCGTTGATGACCTGGACCGAGCGGCGATTCTTGGCATTCCGCATGAGTTGAAACACAGTATGCTCAAGGACGACGTCGCTGAGGTCGAGCCGCTCGAGCTCCTCGACAGTGATCTTTGGGATGAACTTCGCATTGCGGTCCTTTTTCGGATCGGCCGTGTAGAGACCGTCTTCGTCCTTGACGTAGATCATCGAGCGCGCCCCCAAGACTTCGCTGATGAGATAGCAGCCGGCATCGGTGCGATGCGGCGGAATACGGCCAATCTCCGGATTGGGCTGCCAATAGGCGTAAGGCGGCATGCCGACCGAGACGACCGCTTGGCGCTCGGCGAGATAAAGCGGCAGCTGAGCGAATTGGGCCGGCTCGACCGAGGGAATGCCGTGCTTCGCCAAAAGATAGTGGATCATCTTGGCATTCTGGATGCTGACGAAGAAGCCGAGCACGCTGAGCACGCCGGTCGGCACGCCGAGATCGAGCCCGACACTATAGGCGTGTCGGGCCCGCGTGCCGGCACCGGTTCCGATGATCATTTTGTGACGGGGCAGATTCTCGACTATCTCCTCGATGAGTGGGAACACCGCGGCTCGCCCGCGGTCGATGAAGCTCTGGCCGCCGATCTTGATGACGTTTGCGTCAGGCAGGATTTGGATGACGGGCTGCGTGTCGAGCAAGCCCATTTGGGCCTCGTCAGTCAGGCTCGCGCCCGCTAAGGCCATGGTCATGCGGTCCAGGGCTTCGTTGTCCATTTTTATCAGCTCCTAGTTGTTGCTTTATACCGACGCATCGGCGCGCCGCTTGCGCTCGCTACTGGTTACCGCGCTGCGAGTCTAACGCGGCCTTGCAGCCGGCCGAGAGCTGATCCATGTGCGCGCGTAAGCACCGTCCGACGCGCTCATCTCCTGGGCACAGCCTCTCGGTTTCGGCGCTGCAGGTGGCGCGCACGCCGCCTCCGCTTCCACTTCCACTTCCACTTCCGCCTCCTCCTCCGCCGCCTTGGCCAGTCGGGCTCGCCGGCGAATGCGCCAGCTTGGGCGTGTCCCAAAGCTTGACGGTCCAGTCCATCCCGGCCGTCGCCAGCTGCCTTCCACTATGCGAGAAGGTCACGAAGTGAATCCGCCGCTGGTGACCGGTCAGCTCGGCAACTTGTTTGCGAGTCGCGACATCCCAAACGCGCACGACATTGTCGAGGCCCGCCGAAGCCAACATCCTGCTATCAGGAGAGAACGCACAGAACCGAACCCAACGCGTGTGGCCTATGAACGGCTTGAGCTCCCTGCCCGAGCTGACTTCCCACAACTGCACGTCCTTGCTCGCGCCCGCGGAAGCGAGCAGTATGCCGTCCGCAGAGAACGCCACTGAATGGACCGGTCCGGTGTGCACATCGATGGTGGCAATCTCTTTGTGCGTGGCCAGGTCCCACAGCTTGATCGTGCCGTCAATGCTGCCGGAAGCGAGGATGCGGCTGTCGGGCGAATAGGCCAGCGCCTTGAGGCCTCCGGTATGCCCTTTGAGCGTCGCCACCTCCTTGGCCTTAGCCACATCCCAGATCTTGATCGTCTGATCGTATCCTCCTGAAGCAATCGTCTTGCCGTTGGGCGCATAGGCGACGGCGCGGATAACGTTCGTGTGTCCCTGCAAGGTCGCGAGCGCCTTTCCGGTTGGCACCTCCCACAGCCGGACGGTTCGGTCGTACGCGCCGGTGGCCAAAATCTTCCCGTCGGGCGACAGCGAGATGGTGACGATCGCGTTCGTATGGCCCGTGAGTTTGGCCAGCTCCCTCCCGCTCGCCACGTCCCAAAGGCGCGCGGTGTGGTCGTGACTGGCGGAAGCCAGGATTTTGTCGTCCGGGGAGAAGGCCACGGCCGTCACGTATGCCGTGTGTCCCGTGAACGATACCAATTCGCCGTCCTTACTGGTTTCTGTGGGGCGTTGGATGCCAGCCTTGAGGACCTCGGCAACATCCCACAGCTTGGCAAGGGCATCCATGGTGGCCGTCGCAAAGGTTTTGCCATCGGGCGAAAACGCCACGCCGCGGACGCGGTCTCCGACGTTGAGCATGCTGGCAAGCAGCTTGCCGGTCTCCGCGTCCCACGCTTTCAACGTGTCGTCCTGACTGCCAGCGACGACCAGCTTGCCATCGGGCGAAAACGCAACGCTGAGGACCTCATTCTCGGTTCCCTCGAGCGTCATCTTCTCCCTATGGCCGGCGACATCCCAAAACCGCACGGTAGTATCCATGCTGCCGGTGACCAGCGTTCTGTCGTCCGGGGAAAACGCCAAGCCTCGGATGCCATGGTCGTGACCTCGCAGCGTCGCCTGCTCGACGCCGGTGGCGACGTCCCAAAGCTTGACGGTCATGTCGTTGCTTCCCGAGGCCAACACTTTGCCGTCATGGCTGAAGGCCAGCGACCGGACGGCACCCGTATGACGGAGCTGAGCCCGTTCCCGGCCGCTCGCCACATCCCACAGCTTGATCGTGTTGTCGTGACCACCGGACGCCACCGTCTTGCCGTCCGGCGAGTACGCGAGCGCGCGGATCATGTTGGAGTGGCCCGCGAACGTGGCCAACTCCTTGCCCACGGTCCAGTCCCAGAGCTTCACCGTTCCATCGTAGCTGCCGGTGGCGAGGAACTTGCCGTCCGGCGAAAAGGCCACGGCCTCGACCGTGGCGCCATGTCCCGCCAGCGTGACGAGCTCCCTGCCGGTAGCCGCCTCCCACACTTTGGCGGTGTGGTCGTAGCTCGCCGTCGCGACGTACCGGCCGTCAGCCGAATAGGCCACATCGGCGAGTGCCAGCGTGTGCCCCTTCAAGATGACGCGCGGCTCCGCGAGCGCGGGGAGCGCAAGTGCAACCATCATCAGGAGCCCGCCGAGCGCCGGCAAAGACAATACTACCCAGGGCCATCGTAGAGAGGTCGTGATCCTGTCCGCAGATCTCGGCACGCATGTCCTCCACAGCGCATCTTTTCCAGTCGTGAAGCCAGCCATAGCACCATTGCATCTCATCGCGATCAGTCCCGGGCAATCAGATGAATGGCCGGCGCTTTGACGACAGCCACGATCTCGTCCCGCTCCCGCAACTCCATGTCCTGGTAGGCTTGATTGGTAACCAGGGCTTTGAGAGGAAAGCCACAGTCGAGGTCGACGCGCATCATCGGCCCTTCGCGATCCACGGACCGAATGTGCCCGAGCAGGTGATTGCGAGCGCTGCTTTGCGACAGGTTGGCAACCCTCTTCTCCAGCATCACGTCCTCGGCGCGGATGCAGACATACACTTCCCCATCGCGCCCAGCGTTCCGGCCGCGCGGCGCGAGAGCGATAAGCCGCTTTGGGCCGACCTGAATGGTTGCCAAGCCGTCGACCACCTGCACGACCATGCCGCGCTCGATGGTATCGACGCCTACGATGCGCGCCACGGCGCGGTCGACCGGCGCGGAGAATACTTGTTGCACCGAGCCGCTCTGGCGCACTCGTCCTGCTTCGAAGACCACCAAATGATCGCCAAGCGCGAGCGCCTCGATGCGATCGTGGGTCACCAGTATCGTCGACATTCGCAACTCGACGAGCCAATGCCGGAGCTGCCGCCGCAAATGCTCTCGGGTGGGAGCATCGAGCGCGGAAAGTGGCTCGTCGAGCAGGAGCAGACGCGGCCGGCAGATCAGCGCGCGCGCAAGCGCGACGCGTTGCTGCTGCCCTCCGGACAACTGCCTCGGGTAGCGATCATCGAGACCGGCCAACCCGAGCAGCGTCGTGATCTCCTCGATGCGCTGCCGCCGCTCCGGCGCCGCAATCTTGCCCAGGCCGTAGCCGATGTTCTGAGCTACCCGCAGATGGGGGAAGAGGGCGTAATCCTGGAATAGGTAGCCGATCCGGCGACGCTGCGGCGGGAGAAAAATACCACGCATGGCGTCGAACCAGATTTCGTTATCGAAACGGATGGTGCCGCGGTCCGGCCTGTCCAGGCCGGCGAGGCATCGTAGCGTCGTCGACTTTCCGGAGCCCGACGGACCGAATAGGACGGTTAGCGAAAAGACGTCGGCGGGGCGGCGCAGCTCTACCTGGATGACGGGTCCGCCGGGAAATTCCTTTTCGAACTCGGCGGTCAATTCGGCCGCCGCCGGTCCTGCGCTGCCCGGCGAAACCTCCTCGTTCCTGGTCAACGTAAGCGGCTGTGCCGTGCCCGCCGGATCGAGCTGCACCGGTTCGCGGCTGTTGGCAGCGCCGTCTAGTCCGGCCGTTTCGTCATGGCTGCAGGACACGACCGTCTTTTGTCCCTGAGTAGGCGATGAATGGTATCATATCGGTGTGCCTGCGAAAGGGTGGCGGCCGGACTCGGCTGATGCGAGCGCGATTGCTGGCCCGCTAAAGCGTTTTTCGATTCACGAGGTGGGTCACGCTGAGCGCCAGAAATGAGGACGCCAGCAGGACCAAGGAGGTCATTGCCGCCTTGCTGTAATTGACCGCCTGCACTTCATCATAAATGGAAATTGATACGGTTCGGGTGACCCCGGGAATATTGCCGCCGACCATGAGGACGACGCCGAATTCGCCGAGCGTGTGGGCAAAGCTCAGAATCACCCCCGTGAGAATTCCAGCCCACGAGAGCGGAAGGGCGATGCGAAAGAAGGTGCGCAGTCGGGACACGCCGAGACACCACGACGCCTCGACCAGGCGCCGGTCCACGCCCGCAAAGGCCGCCGTGAACGGTCGAACCGCAAAGGGGAGGCTGTAGAGGACGGAGGCGAGCAACAAGCCCTGGAACGAAAAGGCGAGGGACCGCCCCACCACCGCTTCATAGGTACGTCCAAGGGGGCTTAGCGGGCCAACGGCGATCAAGATGTAGAAGCCGAGCACGGTGGGCGGCAAGATCATCGGAAGCACGACGACGGCTTCAAGCAGGAATTTTAGGCGCCATCGCGTGACCGCCAACCAGTATGCAAGAGGCAGCCCCAAGACAAACAAAATAACCGTGGTCCACCATGCCAACTGCACGCTCACCCAGACCGCGTCAAAATCCATGATCTTCTCCCTGAAGTCGGAAGCCGTGCCGGCGGAGAATCGCCCTGCCGCCTTCACCGAGCACAAAGTCGCGCAATGCCTCGGCGGCAGGTCGATCCTGGGCCCACGACAGGATCACCCCGCCCTGTTCCCGGCGCGGATAAGCATCAATCGGCACTTCCCAAAAGCGGCCCTTGTCCCGCAAGGGCGGCGCGAGCGCGAGCGAGTAGCTGATGATTCCGACTTGCGCTCCGCCGCTCTCGACGAACTGGGCCGTCTGCATCACGCTGTCGCCAAGCACGAGTCGGTCCTTTGTCCGGTCATAGACGCCCAGGCTCTTCATGGCCGCCTCCGCTGCTCGGCCGTACGGTGCATGACGCGGATTGGCGATGGCAATCCTACGCACCGAAGGACTGAGCAATGCTTGGATCCCGAGCTTCTCGACTTCGATGGGCGAAATCCGCGGCACCCAGACGACGAGGCGCCCTACTCCATAAAGAAATTCGCTGTCGGCGAGTGCCAGGCCTTGCCGAACGAGCCGGCGGGGATAGTCGACGTCAGCCGAAAAAAAGATGTCGAAAGGGGCACGGTTGGAAAGCTGCGCGTAGAAGTTTCCAGACGAGCCGTACGTGACCGAGACCTCGACGGCGGGGCGCTCTCGACGAAACGCTTCAACAATCTCGCTCATGGTGAACTTGAGATCCCCCGCGGCAGCGACGCGGACCGTACCCTGTTTGGCTGCCCTCGCCGGGTGCGCGCAATCGGCGCACACTAGGGCGGCGAGAGTCGGAAGAGCGACACAGATTTTTTTCAACCCACTCCGCACGCGGTAGCTCCTCATGGCACGCTGTTCGGCTCGAAGGGAGACGGATCGGTGATTATTTTTGACGTATGGAGTAGGCTGACGCGGACGATTTCGGAGGCTCGGCTGCCAATTGCTGCGGCGGTATCTCGACAGCTTCGTCTGCCTTGTTCCCGGTCTGGGCACCTCGATCCTTGTCCACCTCGGCGTCCGAACGTGCAAACGCACGAAGAACGAAAATCGTCACGAACCCGCTGAGGAATCCCGCCAGCAGGTTCGGTACCAGGACGGCGGCTGGGAAGAGGTACACCTCGGCTCGAGCCCCGAGCAGGAGCACCAACACCAGCT
>VAZU01000315.1 GCA_005884745.1 Alphaproteobacteria bacterium | reverse complement strand
AGAACGACAAGATCGCCACCTGGTTCAACGACAAGCGCGGCGTCGTGCTCGCGATCCAGCGCCAGCCGGACGCCAACACCGTTTCAGTGGTGGATTCGATCCGCGAGCGGCTGCCTGCGTTTCGCGCCCAGGTCCCGGCCTCGATCAACATGGACGTGCTCAACGACCGCTCCGTCTCCATCCGAAATTCGGTCAACGACGTGCAGCGCACGCTCGGGATCGCCGCCGCGCTGGTGGTGATGGTCATCTTCCTGTTCCTGCGCTCGGCGTCGGCGACCATCATCCCCTCGCTCGCGGTCCCGGTGTCGCTGATCGGCACCTGCGCGGCGATGTATGCGTTCGGGTTCTCCATCAACAACATGACGCTCTTGGCGCTCACCCTCTCGGTCGGCTTCGTGGTCGACGACGCCATCGTCATGCTGGAGAACATCGTCCGGTACGTCGAGGGCGGCATGCGGCCGTTCGAGGCGGCGCTGAAGGGATCGCGCGAGATCGGTTTCACCATCATATCCATCACGTTCTCGCTGATCGCCGTGTTCATCCCGGTGCTGCTGATGGGCGGCATCGTCGGCCGCGTGTTCCGCGAGTTCGCGGTGTCGATCTCCGTCGCCATCATCGTGTCCGGCTTCGTCTCCCTCACCCTGACCCCCATGCTGTGCGCGCGCGTGCTGCGCACCCACCATGAGGGCGAGAAGCAGAACATCGTGCTGCGGGGTTTCGAGGCGATGTTCCGCCGCTCGCTGCGTGCCTACGAATGGAGCCTCGACAGGGTTCTGGCACGTCGCGGCGTGATGCTGGTGGTGACGATCGCCACGCTCGCCGGCTCGGTGTTGCTCTATGTGGCGATTCCGAAGGGCTTCTTCCCGCCGGAGGACACCGGCTTCATTCTGGCGTGGACCGAGGGCCCGACCGACATCTCGTTCCAGGGCATGGTGGAGCGCCAGAAGCAGGTCGCCGATATCATCCTGCGCGATCCCAGCGTGGATTACTTCAACTCGACCGTGGGCGCCGGCGGGCCCAATCCGACCACCAATTACGCCCGGATATTCATCGCGCTCAAGCCCAAATCCGAGCGCAAGGAAAACTCCACCGCGATCATCCAGCGCCTGCGCAAGAGCGTCAGCGTCGTACCGGGAATGAACGTTTATTTTCAGAACGTGCAGAACATCAACCTGACCGGCCGTATCTCGAAGAGCGAATATCAATACACCCTGCAATCGAGCGACACCGAGGAGCTGTATCGCATCGCGCCGCAGATGCGCGACAAGGTCGCCAAGATCGAGGGCCTGCGCGACGTCAACACCGATCTCTACGTCACCAATCCGCAAATGAGCATCGACATCGACCGCGAGAAGGCGGCGGTTTACAGCATCAGCATCGATCAGATCCGGCAGGAGCTTTACGACGCCTACGGCAATCGCCAGGTCGCGACCATCTACACGGCGAACAACGACTATCAGGTGATCCTGGAGAGCAAGAAGCAGTTCCAGGCCGATCCTTCCGAGCTCGCCCACCTCTACGTCAAGGCCGCGAACGGCCAGATGGTGCCGCTCGACGCGGTGGCGAAATTGGTTCCGAGCGTCGGCCCGCTGCAGGTCAATCACCAGGGCGCGCAGCCGGCGGTGACGATCTCGTTCAACCTGGCGCCGGGCTTCTCGCTCGGACATGCCGTCGACGCCATCCAGCAGATCGAGCGGGAGTCGCGGCTGCCGGCCACGATCTACACCGGCTTCCAGGGCACCGCGCAGGTGTTCCAGGATTCGCTCAAAGGCCAGGGCATCCTGATCCTGGCGGCGATCTTCGCCGCCTACGTGGTGCTGGGGATTCTCTACGAGAGCTTCATCCATCCGATCACCATCATTTCCGGCCTGCCGTCGGCCGGCATCGGCGCCCTGGTGACGCTGATGGCGTTCGGCATGGAGCTCACGGTGATTTCCATGATCGGCATCGTGATGCTGGTCGGCATCGTCAAGAAGAACGCCATCATGATGATCGACTTCGCGATCGAGCGCCGCCGCATCGGCCTGGGCGCCGAAGCGGCGATCCGCGAGGCCTGCCTGCTGCGGTTCCGGCCGATCATGATGACGACGTTCGCGGCGATCTTCGGCGCGCTGCCGATCGCGTTCGGGGCCGGCGAGGGTTCGGAGCTGCGCCAGCCGCTCGGCATCGCGGTGGTCGGCG
>VAZU01000314.1 GCA_005884745.1 Alphaproteobacteria bacterium | reverse complement strand
GCTCGATCGTGGTCGGCAAGGTGTTGGAGAACCGCTCGGAGACCTTCGGCTTCGACGCCCAGACCGAGAACTACGTCGACCTCGTCGAGGCCGGGATCATCGATCCGGCCAAGGTGGTGCGCGCGGCGCTGCAAGACGCGGCCTCGGTCGCGGGGCTATTGGTCACCACCGAGGCGATGGTGGCGGAGCTGCCCAAGGACAAGCCGGCCACGCCGGGGATGCCGGGCGGCAGCATGGATTACTAAAGGCCGCTCAGAAGAATTGCGAAAAGGGGCCGCGGCGACGCGGCCCCTTTTCGTTGCGCACTCCGAAAGGACCAGTTTCCTTGCAGCCCGGATGGAGTGGCGCGCAGCGCAACGTAATCCGGGAACGGCCTGCCCCGGATTTCGCGAGCGCTCTGCGGTCGCTCCATCCGGGCTACGAGTACGGTCGCGGCGGGCGATTCGGGTCGAGATTTTGGCACCTCCGTAGTCGCAGGCCTCTCGGGATCCCGGATGCCCTCGCTTTCGCTCGGGCTCCGGGATGACGCCTGCGGCGTCACTTGGCCGTGATGTCGCAGTTCCGCCCACGAAATTCGTATTAAAAGGCCCCGGCAAACCCGGTCGACAGGACAGGAGCACCCCGTGAGAGGCTTTTTCACCACGCTCGGCACCATCTGGGGCCTGGCCTTCCCGTACTTCCGCTCCGAGGACCGCTGGGCGGGCCGCGTCCTGCTCGGCAGCGTGATTGCCATCGAGCTCAGCCTCGTCGCCATCGACGTGCTGCTCAACCAGTGGAACGCGCGGTTCTTCAACGCCGTCCAGGACCACGATTGGGATGCCTTCGTCGGCGAGCTCTTGTATTTCTGCGTGCTCGCCGCGATCTTCATCGTGCTCGCCGTCTATCAGCTCTACCTCAATCAATGGCTGCAGATCCGTTGGCGGCAATGGATGACCATTCGTTACCTCGGTCATTGGCTCGACCATTCCAACCATTACCGCATGCAGCTGCTCGGCGACGCCGCCGACAATCCGGACCAGCGCATCGCCGAGGACATCCGGCTGTTCATCGAACGCACGATGTACATCGGCGTCAGCGTGCTGAGCGCGATCGTGTCGTTCGTCTCCTTCATCGTTATCCTGTGGGCACTGTCGGCGCAGGCCCCCCTGCATTTGTTCGGCGCGGATTGGGCGATCCCCGGATATCTGGTGTGGGCGGCGCTGATCTACGCGGTCCTGGGCACCGTCTTCACCCACCTGATCGGGCGGCAGCTGATCGGGCTCAATTTCAACCAGCAGCGCTTCGAGGCGGATTTCCGCTTCAACCTGGTGCGCACGAGAGAGAATTCCGAGCAGATCGCGCTGCTGCACGGAGAACCGGCGGAGCAGATCAGGCTTATGGACCGCTTCGGCTCGGTCGTGGGCAACTGGCTCGCGATTATGACGCGGACCAAGCGGCTCACGTTCCTGACCGCGGGCTACACCCAGGCCTCGGTGGTGTTTCCGTACATCGTGGTGAGCCCGGCGTATTTCGCCGGCAATATCCCGCTCGGGGTGCTCACGCAGACGGCGTCCGCCTTCAATAGCGTGCAACGCGCGCTCTCGGTGTTCATCACGGTCTATCGCGAATTCGCCGAATGGCGCGCGGTGATCGAGCGCTTGTCGGGCTTCGACAAGTCGATCGCGGTGGGCGCGGCGGCGGCGGTGACGCCGCCGGTCATTCGCCTGGTCTCGGCCGGCAAGAGCCCGAAACTCGCGCTGGAAGCGCTCGACGTGCACCTGCCGACTGGGATGCCGCTGGTCGGCGCCGACGACCTCGCCTTTGGGTCCGGCGAGCGCGTGCTGGTGACCGGGCCTTCGGGCTCGGGCAAGTCGACGCTGTTCCGGGCGATCGGCGGCATCTGGCCGTTCGGCTCGGGCGCCGTGGCGATCCCCGAAGGCGCGCGCGTCATGGTGCTGCCGCAGCGGCCGTATCTGCCGATCGGCTCGCTCGAAGCGGCGATCGCCTATCCGGCCGCACCGGGAAGCTTCGATGCCGATGCCATGCGCGAAGTGCTGCAAGCGGTCGGGCTCGCGTCGCTGGCGCCGCGGCTCTACGAGGACGCGCACTGGAACCGCATGCTCTCGCTCGGCGAGCAGCAGCGGCTCGGGCTGGCGCGCGCCATCCTGCATGCGCCCGACTATCTGTTCCTCGACGAGGCCACCGCCTCGCTCGACGAGCCCGCCGAAGCCGCGCTCTACCGGCTGCTGCAGCAGCGGCTCGCGAATTCGAGCATCGTGTCGATCGGCCACCGCTCGACCTTGCGGGCCTTCCACCGCCGGCATCTCACCCTCACCCGCGACGGCGAGCGCCAGAAGGTGCGCGAGGTGGCGCTCGAGGCGGCGGAGTGAAACGGGAAATCTCGGTTTTCGTCATTCCGGGACGCGCCGCAGGCGCGGACCCGGAAACCATGAACACCGAGCGTGCGAATGTGACACCGGGCGGTGTTCATGGATTCCGGGTTCGCCGCTCCGCGGCGCCCCGGAACGACACTGCCCTACACGATCAGCGGATAGGCCGGGATGGTGAGGAATTCCTCGAATTTTTCCGCCAGCGACAATTTCCGGAACAGCCCGATCGCGTCCGGGAACCGGCCGCTTGCGTAGGCGCGCGGGCCGACCTCGCGCTTGACGCGCGCCATCTCCTCCTCGAGCGCGCGCTCGAAGAAATCGTCGTCGATCTTGACCCCGTTCTCGAGCGCCGCCCCGTAGGTGAGCCATTGCCAGATCT
>VAZU01000307.1 GCA_005884745.1 Alphaproteobacteria bacterium | reverse complement strand
CTCGTAATATTGATATTGGTCGTTGCCGAAATTGAGGTTGTTCATCGTGCCCTGGGCGGCCGCCAAGGCGCCGAGCACGCCGAACAGGCAGTTGGTGACCGCCTGCGAAGTCTCGACGTTGCCGGCGACGACCGCGGCCGGATATTTCGGCGAGAGCATGGAATGTTCGGGAATGACGATGCGGATCGGCCGCAGGCAGCCGGCGTTCATCGGGATGTCGTCGTCGACCATCACCCGGAACACGTAGAGCACGGCCGCGCGCGTCACCGGCTCCGGCGCGTTGAAATTGCTGTCCTGCTGCGGCGAGGTGCCGGTGAAATCCACGGTCGCTTCGCGCTTGTCCTTGTCGACCGTGATCTTCACCTTGATCCAGGTGCCCTGATCCATCTCGTAGGCGAACGAAGCGTCGTGAATGCGGTCGATGACGCGGCGCACGCTCTCGGCGGCATTGTCCTGGACGTGGTCCATATAGGCGCGCACCACGGGAAGCCCGAACTCAGCCAGCATCTTGCGCTGCTCCTGCGCGCCCTTCGCGTTGGCGGCGATCTGCGCCTTGAGATCGTTGATGTTCTGGCGCGGATTGCGCGCCGGATAGCGCGCGCCCGTGAGCAGCGCTTCGAGCTCGCGTTCGCGAAACGCGCCTTGCTCGACCAGGCGGAAATTGTCGATATAGACGCCTTCCTGCTCGATCGTCGTCGCGTGAGGCGACATCGAGCCGGGCGAGATGCCGCCGACGTCGGCGTGATGGCCGCGGCTCGCGACCCAGAACAGGATCTCGCGGCGCGGCGCATCGAATACCGGCGTGCACACGGTGATGTCGGGCAGATGCGTGCCGCCGTTATAGGGCGCGTTGATCGCGTAGACGTCGCCTTCCCGGATCTTGCCCGCATTCTCGCGAATGATGGTCTCGACCGCGCGGTCCATCGAGCCGAGATGTACCGGCATGTGCGGCGCATTGGCCACGAGCGACCCTTGCGCATCGAAGACCGCGCAGGAGAAGTCGAGACGCTCCTTGATATTGACCGAATAGGCGGTGTTCTGCAGCGACACGCCCATCTGCTCGGCAATCGACATGAACAGATTGTTGAAGATCTCGAGCATGACCGGATCGGCCTCGGTGCCGATCGCCTTGCGGCGCGCGAGCGGCACGATGCGCTCGAGCACCACGTGATTCCTCTCCGTGATCCGCGCCGCCCAACCCGCCTCGACCACCAAGGTCTGGTGCGGCTCGATCAGGATGGCGGGGCCGGCGATGCGATCGCCGGGCTTCAGCCGGTCGCGGATGAAGACGCTTGCTTCCTGCCAGGCGCGGCCGGAGTAGAAACGGGTGCGGCGCGTGGCCTCGGGCCTTCCGTTCTCGACCATCGCCAGGCTCGGCTCGGCGAATTTCCGCGAAGCTCCGATGGCTTCCACCGAGGCCGCCTCGACGACCAGGCTCTTGCTGGCATCGACGAAGCCGAACCGCGCCCGATGCGCGGCTTCGAACGCGGATTGCATCGCGGCGAGCGATACCTCCCCGTCAGGGGAGGTCGCCGGGCGAAGCCCGGCGGGTGGGGTCTTGTTGCGAGCATCGATGTTGACCCCCCCCCCGGCCGCTTCGCGGCCGACCCTCCCCTTGCCGGGGAGGGATATCGAATGCCGGCACGACGAGCGCGGTATCGGTCCCGGAATAGCGGATGTGGGCGCGCACGTGGACTTGGACGTCGTCCGCAGCAACGCCCTGGCTGGCGACCTCCGCGCGCACGGCCTCGCCCAGCCGCCGGCCGACGCTTCCAATCTGATCGAGCGCCTCGTTGGCGAATGGCGCCTCGATCGCCTGCTCGCGCGTCGCGCGGATCTGGGCCAAGCCCATGCCGTAGGCGGAGAGCAGCGATGAGAACGGATGGATCAGGATCTTGGTCATGCCGAGCGCGTCGGCGACCAAACATGCATGCTGGCCCCCGGCGCCGCCGAAGCAATTGAGCGCATAGCGCGTCACGTCGTAGCCGCGCTGCACCGAGATTTTCTTGATGGCGTTCGCCATGTTCTCGACCGCGATCTGGATGAACCCGTCGGCCACCTGTTCGGGCGTGCGGTTATCGCCGACCTCGCGCGCCAATTCGATGAACGCCGCGCGCACGGCCTCGGCGTCGAGCGGCTGGTCCTGGTGCGGCCCGAAGATTTTTGGAAAAAATTCCGGGATCAGCTTGCCGGTCATGACATTGGCGTCGGTGAGCGCCAGCGGCCCGCCGCGGCGGTAGCACTTCGGGCCGGGATTGGCGCCGGCCGAATCCGGCCCGACCCGGAATCTCGCGCCGTCGAAATGCAGGATCGAGCCGCCACCCGCCGCAACCGTGTGGATCAGCATCATGGGCGCGCGCATGCGCACGCCGGCGACCTCGGTCTCGAAGGCGCGCTCGTACTCGCCGTCGAAATGGCTGACGTCGGTCGAAGTGCCGCCCATGTCGAAGCCGATCAGCCGCTCGAATCCCGCGGCGCGTCCGGTCTCCGCCATGCCGACCACGCCGCCGGCCGGGCCCGACAGGATGGCGTCTTTGCCCTGGAACAGATCCGCGGCCGTGAGCCCGCCGGACGACATCATGAACATGAGACGCACACCGGAGCGCTCGCTGTCGAGTTCGTTTGCGACCTGCGCCACGTAGCGGGCGATGATCGGGGAGAGATAGGCGTCCACCACACTGGTGTCGCCGCGGCCGACGAGCTTGATCAGCGGCGAGATCTCGTGGCTCGCGGACACCTGCGGAAATCCGAGCTCGCGGGCGAGCGCCGCGACGCGCTGCTCGTGCACCGGATAGCGGTAGGCATGCATGAATACGATCGCGATGGCCGCGATCCCGTCGGCGTTCGCCCGTTCGAGCGCGGCGCGGGTTTTAACGAGATCGGGCTCGCGCTCGACCGTGCCGTCGGCGCGCACCCGCTCGTCGATCTCGACGACGCGCTCGTAGAGAACATCGGGCTTGACGATGTTGCG
>VAZU01000321.1 GCA_005884745.1 Alphaproteobacteria bacterium | reverse complement strand
GGCGCGTCGAGATAATCGCAACCGAGCGCATGGATTTTTTCGGCGAAACGTTTGGTCTCCAGCGGCGAGATCGAGCTCATGTCGACGACGATCTTGCCCTTCGAGAGACCCTCCACGACGCCGCCCTTGCCGAACAGCACGGCTTCGACATCCGGCGTGTCCGGAACCATGGTGATGATCACGTCGGCTTTTCGCGCGACCTCCGCCGCCGATGCGCAAGCGACGCCGCCGGCTGCGACGAGATCGCCGGGCACCTTTCTGCGCGTGTTGAGAAACAGCTCATGGCCGCCCTTGATCAGGTGTGCGGCCATGGGCGCGCCCATGATGCCGAGACCGATGAACCCTGCCTTCATGTACCCGCTCCTTATGTTCCCGCTGCTTGCCGCCGTGGATCAGGCGAGCGCCGCAGATAAGCCGCCGCCCAGCCGAGACCCTCCGAAGTCGTCGCCCGCGGCCGGTATTCGCAGCCGATCCAGCCCGTGTAGCCTTCCCGGTCGAGCTCGGCGAACAGGAAGGAATAGTTGATTTCCCCCGTGCCGGGCTCGTTGCGCCCCGGGTTGTCGGCAACCTGAATGTGCGCGATCCGATGTTTCAGCCGCCGGAAGGTGGCGGCGAGCTCGCCGCTCATTCTCTGCTGGTGATAAAGGTCGTATTGCAGAAATACGTTGCTTGAGCCGACTTCGCCGATGAGCGCGGCTGCCTGGTCGGCATGGTTCAGCCAGAAACCCGGGATGTCCTTGTCATTGATCGGTTCGATCAACAGGCGAATGCCGGCCGTATCGAGCCTCTTCGCTGCGAATTTCAGATTGTCGACGAGGGTCGCATGCACACGATCGGCATCGGCGTCCGCCGGGGAGATGCCGGTCAAGCAGTTGACCTGGGGGCACGCGAGTGCCGTCGCATATTCGATCGCGCGGCCGACCCCGTCCTGGAACTCGCCGGTGCGACCGGGCAGGCAGGCGATGCCCCGCTCCCCGGCATCCCAGTTTCCGGCCGGCAGGTTGTGCAGCACCTGCTTGAGACCATGCTGCCGCAGCCTCTGCGCAACCTGCTCCTTGGGAAAGGCATAGGGAAACAGCAACTCGACGGCCTCGAAACCGTCCGCGCGAGCGGCGGCGAAACGGTCCAGGAACGCATGCTCGTTGTAGAGCATCGTGAGGTTGGCGGCAAATTTGGGCATGGAGTCCTCTCGCCTGCTTGTAGTAATCCACGTTGAACCCCGCGCCGGGACTGACATTCGCACTTGATTGCCAATTCGTCCAATATATTGTTCAACTTGATCGATACCGGCTTCATTTGGCCCTTCCCATTCGTGGAGCCAACTCGCGCACGGCCCAGCGTTCCGTCAGGTTGCCGTGGATCTGCGAAATTCGATGCGAGACGGCGTTTTGAAATAGCGCGTCGTAGGACGCAATTCCAACGCCGTGCTCGTTCCCGGACTACGCGCGGGCCAGACATCGGCCGGTGCGCTTGGATGACCCGAGGACCGGAGCAGGGTATCCTCCCTGCCGATGACAAGCTTTGGCAGGGGCAAGGCACCATGGGCAAGTTGAAAGTCTACGGGGTCCCGCGGTCGCGGGCCTATCGCGTGCTCTGGATGGTCAACGAGCTCGGGCTCGATTACGAGCACGTCCCGGTGCATTTCGGCGACGGCAGCGCCAAGACTGCGGAATATCTCGCGGTCAATCCCAACGGCCGGATCCCGGCGATCGACGACGACGGGTTGAAGCTCTGGGAGTCCATGGCCATCAACCTCTATTTGGCCAAGAAGCACGACAAGGGCTTATGGCCGAAGACGATCGAGGACGAGGCGCAGGCGCTGCAATGGAGCTTTTGGGCGATCACCGAAGTCGAGAAGCCGGCACTGGCGGCGCT
>VAZU01000320.1 GCA_005884745.1 Alphaproteobacteria bacterium | reverse complement strand
AGCCTGTCTTCAACGAAAAAATGAGAGGGAACCCATGAAGAAACCCGCAACCATATGGGCCGGCGTCGTGGCGCTCCTCGCGCTTTCCACTACCGCCCAGGCGCAGACGCTCAAGGCCTCGCATCAGTTTCCCGGCGGCAAGGGCGATGCGCGCGACGAGATGGTGCAGATCATCGCGCGCGACGCGAAGGCCGCCAATGTCGGGCTCGATGTCCAGGTCTATCCCGGCGCCTCCCTGTTCAAACCCAATGAGCAGTGGAACGCGCTCTCGATCGGTCAGCTCGACATCTCCTCCTTTCCCCTCGACTATGCCAGCGGCAAGGTGCGCGCCTTCGGCGCAACGCTCATGCCTGGACTGGTGCGCAATCACGAACGTGCGCGACGGCTCAACACCTCGCCATTCATGCAGGACATCAGGGAGAGGATCCAAAAAGCAAATGTCATGGTGCTCTCCGACGCCTGGCTCGCCGGCGCCGTCGCATCGAAGCGCGCCTGTATTCGCAAGCCCGACGACATCAAGGGGCTGAAGATCCGCTCCGCGGGACCGACCTTCGCGGCGATGTGGCAGCAAGCCGGCGCCTCGATCGTGTCCGTCCCCAGCAACGAGGTCTATAACGCGCTACAGACCGGCGTGGCCGATGCGACGGACACCAGCACCGGCAGCTTCGTCTCGTTCCGCATCTATGAGCAGGTCAAGTGCATCACCGCGCCCGGCGACAACGCGCTGTGGTTCATGTACGAGCCGGTGCTGATGTCGAAGAAGAGCTTCGATCGGCTCAACAAGCAGCAGCAGGAAGTCCTGCTCAAGGCCGGCAAGAAAGCCGAGGACTTCTTCAACCAGGCGACCAAGAAGCTCGACAACGAGATGGTCGACACGTTCAAGAAGAACAATGTCGAGGTCGTGACCATGTCGCAGCCGGAATACGACGCCTGGCTCAAGATCGCGCAGGAGAGCTCCTACAAGGAGTTCGCCAACGAGGTGCCCGACGGCAAGAAGCTGATCGACGCGGCGCTTGCAGTCAAATAAACTTCAATGACCGCGCGGCCGGCGAGTTTCGCCGGCCGATTGCCGACAAATTGCAGTCCAGGGCGAGGGGCGCATGGACCGTTTCATCCGGACGATCACGCTCGTCTCTCAAGCATGCGGGATTTTCGCCGCGGGCTTGATCGGCGCCGCGGTGCTCGTTGTCTGCCACATGGTGTTCGTGCGCTATGCGCTCAATAACAACACCATCTGGCAGACCGACTTCACCATCTACAGCTTGATTGGGGCGACCTTCATCGGCAGCCCCTATGTGCTGCTGACCCGCGGCCACGTCAACGTGGACGTGCTGCCGCACTATCTCGGCGAACGCCCGCGCTATTGGCTTGCGCTGGCTTCCGCCATCATGGCGCTGGCGTTCTGCGCGGTCATGACGGTGCTGACCTTCCGGTTTTGGCATGAAGCCTGGACCGAGCGCTGGGTCTCCGACACGATGTGGCGCGCGCGGTTGTGGATTCCCTATGCGTCGATGCCGATCGGATTGGGCCTTCTCTCGCTGCAATACGTCATCGAGCTGATCAAGCTCGTCACCGGACGCGAGCCGCCCTTCGGCATCAAACCGGGCGAGGTGCCGATACCGCCCGAGGCGCTGCTGGCGGCCGAGGAAACCGGCATCAAGCCGAGCGCGGCCATATGAGCCCGACCACCCAGGGCACGATCGTCCTCGTCGTGACCCTCGTCGTCCTTTTGTCCGGCGCGCCGGTGGCGTTCGGACTGGGCGCCATCGCGATATCGTTCCTGGTGATTTTCCAGGGCACGGACGCGCTGCGCGTAGCCGCCGAAACGTTCTATGCGGGCTTGAACGATTTCACCCTGGTCTCGATCCCGATGTTCGTGATGATGGGCGCAGCGATCGGTTCCTCGCCCGCCGGCAAGGATCTCTACGAGGCGCTCGACCGCTGGCTTTATCGCATCCCCGGCGGCCTGGTCATTTCCAATATCGGCGCATGCGCGATCTTCGCGGCGCTGACCGGCTCGTCGCCGGCCTGCTGTGCGGCGATCGGAAAAATGGGCATTCCGGAGATGCGCGCACGCGGCTATCCGGACGACGTCGCCACCGGATCGATCTGCGCCGGCGGCACGCTCGGCATCCTGATCCCGCCCTCGATCACCTTCATCCTCTACGGCATCGCCACGGAAACTTCGATCGGGCGGCTGTTCCTCGCCGGCGTGCTGCCCGGCCTGATGCTCACCGGGCTGTTCATCCTGT
>VAZU01000319.1 GCA_005884745.1 Alphaproteobacteria bacterium | reverse complement strand
GTTCGACCATCGCTTTTTTGCGCGCGATGCTAGAGGCGGCGGGCCGCACCGTGCACGTCTACACCTCGCCCAACCTCGTGCGCGTCAACGAACGGTTTCGGCTCGGGCGTCCGGGCGGCGGCGTGCTGGTCTCCGACGCGGCACTCGCCGATGCACTGAGCGAATGCGAGCGCGCCAATGCCGGCTCGCCGATCACCGTATTCGAGATCACCACGGCCGCCGGGCTGCTGTTGTTCTCCCGCCAGCCGGCCGACATGCTGTTGCTGGAAGTCGGGCTCGGCGGCCGGCTCGACGCGACCAACGTCGTCGAGCGCCCGGCCGCGACGGTGATCACTTCGGTCTCGCTCGATCACGTCGAATATCTCGGCGACAGCATCGTTAAGATCGCGGCCGAGAAGGCCGGCATTCTCAAGCCCGGGGTGCCGGCGGTGATCGCCCCGCAGACAGACGAGGCGCGCGGGGTGATCGAGCGCCAGGCGGCGCGGCTCGGCGCGCCGCTGGCGGTGGCGGGCGAGCATTGGCTGGTGTCGCAGGAGCACGGGCGGCTGGTCTATCAGGATGAGCACGGCCTGCTCGACCTGCCGCGTCCGCGGCTGTTCGGACGCCATCAGCTCGACAATGCCGGGACTGCGATTGCGGCGCTGCGCAGCCTCGGCGACGCGGGGATCGGCGCCGCCGCATTCGAGACCGGCCTCCTCAAGGTGGATTGGCCGGCCCGCTTGCAGCGGCTGACCGCCGGCCGCTTGCCGCCGCTCGCCCCGGAAGGCGGCGAGCTTTGGCTCGACGGCGCGCACAATCCCGAGGGCGGACGCGCGGTCGCCGCGGCGATCGCCGACATGGAGGAACGGGTGCCGCGGCCGCTGGTGCTGGTCGTCGGCATGCTCGCCACCAAGGACCTGGAGGGTTTTCTGCGCAATTTCGCCGGGCTCGCCCGCCGCCTGATCGCGGTGCCGATCCATCAGGAAAACACCCTTCCACCCGACGCGATCGCCGCGGCGGCGCGCCGGATCGGCATTCCGGCCGAGGTCAGCGACGGCATCGAGCCGGCGCTCGCCGGAATCGCTCGGCTCGATGTCGAGGCGAGCCCGCGCATCCTGATCACCGGCTCGCTCTATCTCGCCGGCGAAGTTTTGGCGCAGAACGGCACCCTGCCGAGCTGATTGAAAAAGATCGTAGCCCGGATGGAGCGGGCGCGCAGCGCCCGCGTAATCCGGGGACACCCTTCCCGGATTACGTGCAGCTTCGCTGCGCTCCATCCGGGCTACGGAACCCAGCCGCGCCGCATCAATCCAGATATTCCGCCGGTTTGGTTTCCGGCATGGCGAGCCACAGCAAAAGCGTCGCGGCGGCGGCGACGCCCGCCAGCGTGAAGAAGCCGGCCCAATGGCCGAAGCTCTGGAACAGGAATCCGGTCGCCGCGGTGCTGAGCGAGGCCGCAACGGCGAGCAGCGTGCCCACCATTCCGCGCGCGAGATTGAAGCGGCCGGTCCCGGTGGTGATGTCGGTGATCACCAGGATGGTGAGCACGGTCACGGTCGCGCCGCTGACCCCGTCGAGCAATTGTCCGATGACCAGCACCGGATAGTCGCTGGAGAACGCGAACAGCAGCGCGCGCGGAATCTCGAGCGCGAAGCCGAGCATGAGCAGCGGTTTGCGTCCAAAACGCTCCGAATGATAGCCGACCCACGGCGATAGCACGGAGACCACGACCTGCGGCGCGACGATCAGGCCTGACATCATCAGCGACGACGCGCCGGCTTGGCTCTGTGCCAGATTCTCGCCGACGATCGGCAGCATCGAAGCGTCGGCGAACTGGAACAGGAAGGCGCAAGCCGCGAAGAGGTAGAGCTTGCGGTTCTTGCCCAGTTCGAAGATGCGCTGGAAGCTCTTGGCCTGCTCGCCGGTGCCGGCGTTGCGGGCGCGCGCGTAATCGATCTCCTCGGGCTTGATCCGGCTGAGCGCGAACAGCGCCGGGATGCACAGCGCCGCCGAGGCGAGGAAGATGGCGCTCTTGCGGAAATAATCGCCGGCCAGCCCCATGGCGCCGGCGGTGAGGGCATTGCCGGCCGCGTCGAACCGAAAATTCCGCCCGGTGCGCGTCGACATCGCGCGGCGGCCGACGAGGCCGAGGCTGATCGCGGCGATCGCCGGCGTGACGATCCCGGCGGTGAGCCCGTGCAGGATCTCGGCCAGGAACACCAGCGGGAAGGTCGGCACCAGCGCGAGGATCAGCGCGGAAGCGGCGATCATGATGATGCCGATCGCGGCCAGCGCGCGTTTCCGGCGGAACGCGTCGGTGAGCGCGCCGCCGGGAATCTGCCCGAGGACGCCCGCGAGCGTGCCGGTCGTCAGCGCCAGGCCGACCTGCGCCTTCGACCAGCCGAGATCCGCGAGGTAGAAGGCCACGAACGAGCCGAACCCGGTCTGGACGTCGGCCAGGAAGAAATTGAGCCAGTCGAGCCCGTGCCGGCTCTGGCTGGAGATGGGCGCGTGCAGTGATCGGCGCGCGCCGCGATAGGCCGCGATGGTGCGACGCAGCCGGCGCGGCGATCGGGACCTGACCTTCCACCGCAGCCAGCGCCGCGATCCTTTCACCGCGGAGCGTAGGCGACGAAGCGAGACGGTAGCCATGTACTTACAAGCGCGGAGCGCCGCGCAGAGTTGCCGGGGAAGCGGGCCGTAGCCCGGATGGAGCGGAGCGAAATCCGCCGGTCAGGCCATCCGCTCGCCGCAATCGCCCGGATTACGCGCCGCGGCGGCGCTTCATCCGGGCTACGGCTACTACGACTACGGCGCATCACTCTATGTCGTTTGGCTGGGCCGATCGCGCCGGTTTCGCGGCAAGCGTGCGGCACGTCCCGCC
>VAZU01000326.1:4055-4252 GCA_005884745.1 Alphaproteobacteria bacterium | reverse complement strand
CGGTCCGGCCGCCTATATCGGGCTCGGAGGGCGCGACGGCGCCAACCTGGCGGTCAAGGAGATCAACGCCGCCGGAGGCGTCAACGGCCGCAAGCTGGTGCTGCATTTCGAGGACGACGGCCATTCCCCCACTAAAGCGCTCGCCGCGGTCAAGAAGCTGGTCGACGAGGACCACGTCTTCGCGATCTTCTGCGTCG
>VAZU01000326.1:0-3770 GCA_005884745.1 Alphaproteobacteria bacterium | reverse complement strand
ACGTCCCAGCTGCTGCAGGTGCAGCAGGCGCAGCCGCAGGCGATCGCCTTCTTCGGCAATCCCGCGGAGGCCGCCATCGCCATGCGCCAGGCCAGAGAGCTGGGGCTCAACCAGCCGTTCTTCGTCGGGGTGACCATGGTCGACCAGAATTTCATTGCCGTGGCCAGGCAGACGGCGGAAGGCGCGAGCGGTTTCGCTCTGGTTCCCTTCCTGCCGGGCTCGGACGATTCCACCCTCAAGGCTTGGGAGGCCAAATGGAAACTGGAATATCCCAACCTGCCCGCCGGCCGCCCCAACATCTTCGATCTTCTGTCCTATGGCGACATGTATGTGCTGGCCGAGGGTCTCAAGCGCGCCGGACCGGATCCGACGACCGACAAGCTCATTGCCGCGCTCGAGGGCATCAAGGACTATCGCGTGAGTGGGATCGCCACGGCGCGCACGTTCACGCCCAAGCACCACATCGGCAATCTGCAGCTGGTGGCGATGCAGGTGAAGAACGGGCAATGGGTCCCGCTGGGCTGGGAAGGCAAGCACCCCAGCGACATCCTCAAGCGCTATCAATGATGCCGCGCTCCTCGACGCTCGGTCGCGGCTGACGCCGCGCGCGCCCGATGACGTGGCAGACCGCCCTTCAGCTCGCGGTGTCCGGCCTGAGCGTCGGCAGCATCTATGCGCTGGTGGCGCTTGCGCTCGTGATCCCGTTCAAGGCCAGCGGCGTGCTCAATTTCGCCCAGGGCGAGATGGTCACCCTCGGCGCCTATATCGGCCTCGTGCTGTCGACCAGCCTGCCGTTGCCGTTCCTGGCCGTCGCCGCGCTGACGGTGATCATCGCCTCGTCGCCGCCCCGGAATTCACCCTGGTGATCGCCACGTTCGCGATCGGGTTGATCATCAAGGCGGCGATTCGTCTGCACTGGCAGGACAATACCTCCCCGTTCGATGCTCCTTATGCCGGCCCGGCGCTGGCAATCGGTCCGCTGCGGGTGAATCCCTCGTATCTCGTCATCATCGCGTGCCTCACCGCGCTGGTCGGCGTCCTGGTGACGTTCTTCCGCGGGACCAAGTTCGGCAAGGCGATGCGCGCGGTCGCGATCGACCCGCGCGCCGCCCGGCTCATGGGGATTCGCGTTGAATCGATCTTCATGTCGGCGTGGGCGCTTGCGGCCGGGATCGGCGCCGTCGCCGGCTTGCTGCTCGCGCCGCTCATCGGCATCAACCCCGAGATCGGCCAGCTGATCGTCAAGGCGCTCGTCGCGGCGGTGATCGGCGGCTTCACCAGCCTGGGCGGGGCGGTGGCGGGCGGACTTCTGCTCGGCGTGCTGGAGACTTTCTGCGGCGCCTTCTTCGGCGCGACGCTCAAGAACATCGTGCCGTTCGGGATCCTGATTGTTCTTCTTCTGCTCAAGCCGCAGGGACTGTTCGGCGGATCCCTTCAGCAGCGCGTTTGAGGCGAGCCGTGGCCAGCAGGAACCTCGTCATGCTCGGCGCCGCCGCGGTGCTGTGCGTCGCGCCGCTGGCTCTCGGCAGCTATCAGCTCTATCTGGCGCAATTGATGATGATCAACGTCATCGCGGCCGCCGGGCTCAACTTGCTGACCGGCAATTGCGGCCAGATCTCGCTCTGTCATTCTTCCTTCATGGCGATCGGTGCCTATGCGAGCGCGCTGGTCGTCATCCGCACCGGGCTCTCGTTCCTTCCCGCTCTGGCGATCGGGACTTTTGCCGCCGCGCTTCTGGGCGCCTGCCTCGGCTATCCGGCGCGGCGTCTCTCGGGGCTGTATCTCGCGCTGGTGACGCTCGGTTTCCTGCAGCTCGTGCAGATCCTGATCGAAGAATTTCCCGAGCTCACCGGCGGCGTGCGCGGCTTGAGCGTGCCCAAGCCGCAAGTTCTCGGTTACGCGATCCGGTCGGATTTCGCCCTGTATTATGTCTTGCTCGGCGCCGCTGCCTTTGCGGTGTTCCTCGCCGACAATCTGCAGAGATCGCGGTTCGGCCGCGCCTTCAATGCGGTGCGCCAGAGCGCCTTTGCGGCCCAGGCGCTGGGCATTCCGCTGGGACGGACCAAGCTCGTGGCGTTCACATTGGCGGCGGGATTCGCCGGCCTGTCCGGCGGCCTGATGGCGGTCGCGGTGGGATTCATGGACCCGACGGAATTCGGCATCTCCACCTCGCTGCGCCAGATCACGTTCATCGTCGTCGGCGGGCTGGGCTCGGTGGCCGGCTCGGTTCTCGGCGCCGTCCTGCTCACCGGCCTGCCGGAATTCCTGCGCGGCACGCAGGAATACGCGGACCTCGTCTACGCCGCGATCCTGCTCGGCAGCCTGTTGTTCATGCCGCGCGGCATCAAGGGCCTGCTCGACGACTTGTGGAGCTTGCGGCTCGTGCGCAAGCCGGCAACGCCGTGACGCTGCTCTCGCTCGAGGGCGTTTCCGTCAGTTTCGGCGGCGTCGCCGCGGTACGCGAGGTTGCGATGAGGATCGAGGCGGGAGAGATCCGCGGCCTCATCGGCCCCAATGGCGCCGGCAAGACTTCGCTGATCAATGCGATCGCCGGCGTCGTCACGCCTCAATCCGGCTCCATCCGTTTCGAGGATCGGGAAATCACGCGGCTTGCGCCGGAGCGCATTTCCTCACTCGGCGTCGGACGCACGTTTCAGCACGTCGAGCTGTTCCGCGACGAGACCGTGATCGAGAACGTGCTCACGGGACTCTATCGCCACCACGTCTACGGCCTTGCACCTGCCATGCTGGGGCTTCGGCGCGGGGCCGAAGCGCAAGCCCGCCGCGAGGCGGCGGAACTGCTGCGCATGTTCGAGCTGTCCTCGTTTGCCCATGCCAGGGCCGGCGATCTGCCGTTCGGCATCCAGAAGCGCGTCGATCTCGCCCGGGCCATTGCCGCGCGGCCGAAACTGCTGCTGCTCGACGAGCCGGTATCGGGAATGAGCGAGGCCGAGGCCAACGCGGCAATCGCCACGGCGCGGTCGCTGGCGCATGAGCGCGGGGTCACCTTGCTGATCGTGGAGCACAACATGCGGGTGATGATGCGGCTTGCCGAACGCATCACGGTCATGCACCGCGGCCGGGTCCTCGCCGAGGGCACCCCTGCGGAGGTTTCCGCCGATCCCGCCGTCATCGACGCATATCTCGGCGAGGTCGCCCATGCTTGAGGTGCGCGATCTGCACGCGGGCTATGGCCGGGTCCCGGTGCTGCGCGGCGTCTCGCTCTCGGTGCCGCCGACCCATATCGTCGGGCTGCTCGGGGCGAACGGGGCCGGGAAAACCACGCTGATCCGCGCGATCTCCGGCCTTGCTGCCGTGCATTCCGGCGACATCCGCCTTCACGGCACCTCGCTGACCCGCATCCGCCCGGAGCGCGTGGTGCGCCACGGGCTGGTCCAGGTTCCGCAGGGCCGCCTGTTGTTCGCCGAGATGAGCGTTGAAGAGAACCTCGAAATGGGGGCCTACACGGTTCGCGACAATGCGGCGTTCGCAGCCGCGCTCGAGCGGGTCCATGCGATGTTCCCGGTGTTGCGCGAGCGGGCCCGACAACCGGCCGCGGTGCTTTCCGGCGGCGAGCAGCAGATGCTGGCGCTCGGCCGCGCGCTGATGTCGAGCCCGCGCTGTCTGCTGCTCGACGAGCCCTCGCTCGGCCTCGCCCCCAAGGCGCTCGACACCATCCTCGACGTGGTCGAGCGCATCCGTGCCGCCGGAACGCCGGTGCTGATCGCGGACCAGAATGCGCGCAAGGTGCTGCAGCTTGCGCAATATTG
>VAZU01000325.1 GCA_005884745.1 Alphaproteobacteria bacterium | reverse complement strand
AAGACCGAGATCAACAGGAACAGCACGCCGGAGCAGAACACGGCCGCGAGCCCCTGCTGCCAGGAATATTTGTAGGTCACCACGATGGTGAAGGCGAAGAACGCGTTGAGCCCCATGCCGGGCGCGAGCGCGATCGGGTAATTGGCATAAAGCCCCATCGTCAAGGTGCTGGCCGCCGCGGCGAGGCAGGTCGCCGCGAACACCGCGCCCTGGTCCATGCCGGCGGTGCCGAGAATCTGCGGATTGACGAAGACGATGTAGGCCATCGTCAAAAAGGTGGTGACGCCGGCGATGATCTCGGTGCGCGGCTCGGTGCCGTCCCGGGTCAGCCCGAAGTAACGATCGAGAGCGCAAACGTGCCCGGCCGCAGCGGTGGTTTCGCCGATGGTGTGTCGCTCATGGCGATTTCCCGAGATGTGCCGCCGAACCGGCGGCACGATCGCCGCAGAATAGCCCGTGAACTTTGCTCCGCGTTCGGGATTTTGCCACTTGTCCACGGTCGCAGAGCCCCGGGCTGAAGCCCTGCTGTGCGGTCGTGGCGCGCGGGTCTATACTGCGGCCCGTCAGGGAAGGGCCGATCTGCGAGGCCTGCGATGAATCTCGATCCCGTTCTGCTCGACCGCATCCAGGCGGGCTTCACCTTCGCGTTCCACATCATCTTTCCGAGCTTCACCATCGGGCTCTCCGCCTATGTGGCGACGCTGGCATTGATGTGGATCGCGACCGGCGAGGAGCGCTTTCATCGGCTCGCGTTCTTCTGGACCAAGATCTTCGCGGTCTCCTTCGCCATGGGCGTGGTGTCGGGCGTCGTGCTGTCCTACCAGTTCGGCACCAACTGGAGCCGGTTCTCCGTGGTCACCGGCAACGTGCTCGGACCCTTGCTCGGCTACGAGGTCCTGGCCGCGTTCTTCCTCGAAGCGACGTTCCTCGGGATCATGCTGTTCGGCTGGGGCCGCGTTCCGGCGTGGCTGCAGGCGCTCTCGGCCGTGATCGTGGCGTTCGGCACCTTGCTCTCGGCGTTCTGGATCCTGTCCGCGAACAGCTGGATGCAGACGCCGGCCGGGCACGAGATCCGCGACGGCATCGCCTATCCGGCCGACTGGATCGCCATCGTATTCAACCCGAGCTTTCCCTATCGCTTCGCCCACATGGTGACCGCGGCCTATCTCACCACCGCCATGGTGGTGCTCGCGGTCGGGGCGCGTCACGTCGCGGCCGGACGCCGGATCGCGGAAGGCCGCACCATGCTGCGGATGGCGATCGGGATGCTGGCGGTGCTGGCGCCGCTGCAGCTCTTGCTCGGGGACCAGCACGGGCTCAACACGCTCGCCCACCAGCCGGTCAAGATCGCGGCGATCGAGGCGCATTGGGACGGCTCGAAGCCGGGCAAGCTCGTGCTGTTCGCCTGGCCCGACGCGAGGAGCGAGACCAATCGCTATGAGCTGGCGATCCCCAACGCCGGCTCGCTGATCCTCACGCACGGCCTCAACGGCCTGTTTCCCGGCTTGACGAGCGTCGGCGCCGCCGACCGGCCGCCGCTGCTGCCGGTGTTCTTCGCGTTCCGCATCATGGTCGGAATCGGATTCTTGATGATCGCCATCGCCTACGTCGGATTGTGGTTGTGGTGGCGACGCCGGTTGTTCGAGACGCGATGGTTCCTGTGGCTCGCTGCGCAGACCTGGTGGCTCGGCTTCGTCGCGGTGATCTCCGGCTGGATCGTCACCGAAACCGGGCGGCAGCCCTGGGCCGTGACCGGGATTTTGCGAACCACCGATGCCACCTCTCCGGTCGGAGCACCAAGCGTCGCGGTGAGCCTCCTGCTCTTCATCCTGGTCTACGGCATCGTGTTCTCGATGGGCATCTATTACATCAACCGCCTGATCGCGCGCGGCGCCGAGGGCCGCGCGGCCGAGCCGCCGCCGGCCGGCACGCCGATGCGGCCGTTGGCCTCGGTCGCCGACGCCGGGCGCGAGATCCTGGGATCGCAACCGCAACCGTAATCGAACGACGTCGCCGCGCGGCGCGAGGAACGAAGCATGGAATGGTACCTTCCGGTGATCTGGGCAGCGGTGATCGGCATCGCGGTGGCGATGTACGTGATCCTCGACGGCTTCGATCTCGGCATCGGGCTGCTGTTCCCGTTCGCGAAGAGCGAGCGCGAGCGCGACCAGATGATGAACTCGGTCGCGCCGTTCTGGGACGGCAACGAGACCTGGCTGGTGCTCGGCGGGGTCGGCCTCTTCGTTGTATTCCCGCGAGCCTACGCGATCATCATGCCGGCGTTCTACCTTCCGGTGATCCTGATGCTGCTCGGCCTGGTGTTCCGCGGCGTCGCGTTCGAATTCCGCTGGATCGCGCTGAGCAGCAAACCGGTTTGGAACCTCGGCTTTACCGCGGGTTCGGCGATCGCCGGGTTCTGCCAGGGACTGATCCTGGGCGGCCTCATTCAAGGCATCAAGGTGGAGAACGGCGCGTTTGCCGGCAGCGCGTTCGACTGGGCGACGCCGTTCTCGGTGCTGTGCGGGTTCGGCGTGCTCGCCGGCTATGCGCTGCTCGGCGCCACCTGGCTCGTGCTCAAGACCGAAGGCGCGGTCGCCGAGCGCGCGCGAGCGCACGCGAAGCTGCTGCTCGTTGCGGTGCTGGCGTTCATGGCCGTGGTGAGCCTTTGGACGCCGCTCGCATTCGAGCGTATCGCGGCGCGCTGGTTCTCGTTTCCCAACATCCTGTTTCTGTGGCCGGTCCCGCTCGTCACCGCGCTCGTCGCGCTTGCGGCATGGCGCTGGCTCGAGGCGGGACGCGAGCTCTTGCCGTTCGTGGCCGCCATCGCCCTCTTCCTGCTCGGCTATCTCGGGCTGGTGATCTCCAGCTTTCCGTATCTCGTGCCGCCGGCGCTCACGGTGTGGCAAACCGCGGCGCCTCCGGCGAGCCAGATCTTCATGCTGCTCGGGACCGTGGCGCTGCTGCCGCTGGTCCTCGCCTATGTGGTGTTCGTCTACTGGATCTTTCGCGGCAAGGTCCGCGAAGGCGAGGGCTATCATTAGCCCGGTTTGACCGTAGCCCGGATGGAGCGGGCGCAAGCCCGCGCAATCCGGGAGCGACCCACCCGGATTACGCTTCGCTCCATCCGGGCTACTTCGCAGGCGCCGCGCCGGCCGCTTGCGGGCGGATCATGCCCCAGCCGATGCGGTAGAGCGGCAGCCGGCCCTGCACCG
This sequence comes from Alphaproteobacteria bacterium, assembly GCA_005884745.1. Classification (GTDB taxonomy): domain Bacteria; phylum Pseudomonadota; class Alphaproteobacteria; order Rhizobiales; family Xanthobacteraceae; genus AP-16. Next base: position 485 of record VAZU01000325.1, on the reverse strand, counting down.
GCCGCTCGAAGGATCGCGGCACCTCGGGAACGAGATCGGGAAAGCGGGACTTGATCGCGGCGGGCGGCGCGCCGGTATTGTCGCTGACCTGCCACAGCACGATCGCGCCGTGCTGGCGAATGTCGGCATCGCTCACCCAGGGCGTCAGCTCGGGTTTTTCGGGCAGGAACAGGCTCGGCCGGTCGGAAGACGCCATGGCGACGAGCCCGGCGACCTCCGCATCGCCGGCGACGATGCGCAGCGGCGCCGCGGTGCGCCGGTGAAACGTGTCGGTGAAGAACTCGCCCATGGCGCTTGCCGGCCGATCGACCTCGAAGCCGATGCCGAGCGTCCACGGCAGCAGGATCGAAGCGCCGATGACGGCGGCCGGGGGAACCAGGAGCACAGCGAGCCACGCGCGGCCGAGAATGCTCTGCCGGTACAGGCGGATGACATTGCCCGCGGCGACGATCACGCCGAGCGCCGAGAGCATGACCAGCCCCCCG
>VAZU01000311.1 GCA_005884745.1 Alphaproteobacteria bacterium | reverse complement strand
CCTTCCGGGCGTCCGCGGCGGCGAGCCGGTCCAGACCGCCGGCACCTTGGAGGTGCCGGCCGGCAGCGTGTTGGTGGTCCGCGCGACGAGCGCGGCCGGACTGGAAGTCTCCACCAGCGGCGGGCTTGCGGAGGGCGGCGGCGACGCCAAGGGGCCGAAGCCGGCCGGCACCGACGAGCGGCGGTTCACGATCAAGGACAGCGGCACCGCGACCGTGCGCGGGGCGCTCAGCGAGGATATCGCCTGGACGTTCCGGGCCGTTCCCGACCGCCCGCCGACGATCACGCTCGTCAAGGACCCCGAGGCCCAGGCGCGCGGCGGATTGCATCTCGTCTACCGCCTGGAGGACGACTACGGGGTGGTGTCGGCGCGCGCCGCCTTTGCGCCCAAGCAAGCCGATGATGCGCGCGAACGCGGGCGGGCGCTGTTCGGTCCGCCGGATTTTGCCCTGTCGCTGCCGCAGGCGCGGACCCGCAACGGCGTCGGCCAGACCACCAAGGAGCTCGCCGACCATCCATGGGCCGGAACCGATGTCGTCATGACGCTCAGTGCGCGCGACGAGGCCGGCAACGAAGGCAGCAGCGCCCCGCGCGAGCTGCGGCTGCCGGAGCGGACTTTCTTCAAGCCGCTGGCCAAGGCCCTCGTCGAGCAGCGCCGCAACCTCGCGCTCGACGCCGATGCGCGTCAGCGCGTGCTGCGTGCGATCGATGCGCTCACCATCGCGCCGGAGCGTTTCATTCCCGAGGCTGGGATTTATCTGGGGCTGCGGGCGATCTATTGGCAGCTCGAGCACGCCCGCAGCGACGACGAGCTTCGCGACGTGGTGGCGCGGCTGTGGGCGATGGCGACCGCGATCGAGGACGGCAACATCTCGGAAGCCGAGCAGGCGCTGCGCGCCGCGCAGGATGCGCTGCGCCAGGCGCTCGAGCGCGGCGCCAACGACGAGGAGATCAAGAAGCTGACCGAGGAGCTGCGCGCGGCGCTCGACAAGTTCCTGCAGGCGCTCGCCGAGCAGCTCAAGAACAATCCGCAGCAGCTCGCGCGTCCGCTCGACCCCAACACGCGCGTGCTCCGCCCGCAGGACCTGAAGAACCTGCTCGACCGGATCGAGAATCTGGCGCGCTCCGGAGCCAAGGATGCGGCGCGGCAACTGCTGCAGGAACTGCAATCGATGCTCGAGAACCTGCAGATGGCGCAGCCCGGCGGCCCGCAGGACGACGACATGTCGGCGCTCGACGAGCTCGGCGACATGATCCACCAGCAGCAGCAATTGCGCGACCGCACCTTCCGGCAGGGCCAGGAGTCGCGCCGCAGCGAGCGCCAGCAACGCGGCCAGCGCGGCCAGCAGGGCCAGCAGGGCGAGCAGAAGCAGGACAAGAAATTCGGCGATCTGCAGCAAAACCAGCAGGCGCTGCGCGGCCAGCTCAAGAAGCTGCTGGAGGAGCTGCGCCGGCGCGGCGAGCTCGGCCAGCAGGGCCAGCAGGGTCAACAAGGCCAACAGGGCCAGGGCATGGACGATTCGCTCGGCCGCGCGGAAGAGGCCATGCGCGACGCGGAGGGCGCGCTCGGCGAGGAGAATGCCGACAGTGCGGTCGATTCCCAGGGCCGCGCGCTCGAAGCCTTGCGCAAGGGCGCCCAGGGCATGGCCCAGCAGATGCAGCAGGGGCCTGGGCGCGGTCCCGGACAGCCCGGCCGCAACGGCCCGGCGCGCGCGCAGCAGGACACCGATCCGCTCGGCCGGCCGATGCGCGGCCACGATCTCGGCGACGATCTGAGCGTGAAAATTCCCGGCGAGATCGACGTGCAGCGCGCGCGCCGCATTCTCGAGGAGCTGCGCCGGCGCTTCGCCGACCCGGAGCGGCCGAAGCTCGAGCTCGATTACATCGAGCGCCTGCTGCGGGAGTTTTGACCCTAATGCACAACTGCGTCATCCCGGCCAAGCGACCCCGCATTTGATGCGGGGGAGCGCGAGCCGGGATCCATGACCACTGCGAAGGCCGGTGTTCATAGATTCCGGGCTCGCCGCTTCGCGGCGCCCCGGAATGACGGTGCCGAGTTTTTTCAGCCCGGCTGCTTGAGCTCCACGTCCACGAACACGATCTCGCGGCTCGTCGCGTTGCGCACGTCGTGCTCAACGCCGGCCTTGCGGAAATAGGCCTGGCCGGCGCGGATCGGGGCTCGGCTCGTTCCTTCGGCCGCAATGATGGTCAGCTCGCCGTCGGTCATCGGCACCACGACGTAATCGTATTCGTGCCGGTGATGCCCAATGGCGCTGCCCGGCGGCAGCCGCCATTGCGTGACGCGGACTTCGGGCGCATCGATCTGGACCGTGGGGATCGCTCGCGGCATGCTTGCTCCAGGGATCAGGGGTCAGAAGTCAGTAGCCCGCATGGAGCGGAGCGGAATGCGGGGTTCCCGGATTGCGCGCCTGCGGCGCTCCATCCGGGCTACGCCACTTGCTGATCCCACCGCGCCGGCAGCCGCGTGAGCCCGCGCAGCGTGATCGTCGGCTTCCAGGTCGGGTGCTCTTTGTCCTCGAGCGTGAGTTTTGGCAGCCGCTGCGCCAGCCGGCGAAAAACGATCTCGCCCTCGATCCGCGCCAGCTGCGCGCCCAGGCAATGGTGGATGCCGCCGCCGAACGAGATCGCGCGCACACCGGCGCGCGTGATGTCGAGTTTTTCCGGATCGGCGTAGACTTCGGGATCGCGGTTGGCGGCGCCGAGCAGGCACATGACGCTCTCGCCGCGCCGCAGGATCGTGCCGTCGAGCGTCGCGTCCTCGAACGCCTTGCGGCTGGTCAGCTGAACCGAGGAGTCGAACCGCAACAGCTCTTCGACCGCGTTGCCGGCGAGCATCGGATCGGCCACGAGCTTTCGCCACTGGTCGGGATTGCGATGCAGCGCGAGCAGGCCGTTGCCGATCAGGTGCGTGGTGGTCTCGTGGCCGGCGCCGAACAGCAGCCCGATGTTGGCGGCGAGCTCGTCGTGGGTGAGGCGGCCGTCGTGCTCGTCGCGCACGTGCAGCAGCGCGCTGATCAGGTCGTCGCCCTCCGCGTCGCGCCGGCGCTCGAACAGATCCTCGAAATAGCCGCGGTTGCGCACCGCGATGGCGTTGACCTCGTCGAGCTCCTCCCGCGTCATCGGGGTCGGGTCGAGCGCG
>VAZU01000310.1 GCA_005884745.1 Alphaproteobacteria bacterium | reverse complement strand
CGAACCGCCCGACGCGAACGCGTCGCCGAGCCAGAATTTGCGCTCGATCGCGATCGCATTGGCGATATCCGAAAAGGTCGCCGTCCCCTTGTCGGCGGCGACCACGAGATAGGGATCGTCGCCGTCGTGGCGCGCCACGTTGGCCGGCGGGATGACGCCGTCGGGTCCGAGGTTGTCGGTGATGTCGAGCAGGCTCGACACGAACAGCACGTAGGCGGCGGTGCCTTCCTGTTGGATGGCTTCGCGCGGACCGCCGGCCGGCAACCACTTCGGCAGGAAACCGCCCTTGGCGCCGACCGGCACGATCACCGCGTTCTTGACCTGCTGCGCCTTGACGAGACCGAGGATCTCGGTGCGGAAATCCTGCGGCCGATCCGACCAGCGGATGCCGCCGCGCGCCACCTTGCCGAACCGCAGATGCACGCCCTCGAGCCGCGGCGAATACACGAAGATCTCGTAGAGCGGCCTTGGCGCCGGCATCTCCTCGATCTTGCGGCTCTCGAACTTGATCGCGATCGTGGATGCCGGCTGCCCGGCGCCGTCGAGCTGATAGAAATTGGTGCGCACGGCCGCCACGACCGCGTTGACGAAGCGGCGCAAGATGCGATCCTCGTCGAGGCTCTCGACGCTCTGCAATGCGCTCTCGATCTGGGCCGCGATTTCGGCCTGGTTGTGCGCGCGCTCGTCCGCGGCGATCGCCAGGCGCGGATCGAAGCGCGCGTGGAACAGCTGGACGATTTTCGCAGCAATTCCCGCGTGCTTGCGCAACGTCGCCCACAGGTAATCCTGCGAATAGGCGATGCGGACCTGACGCAGGAAGCGCGAGATCGTCCGCACCAGGGCGACGTCGCGCCACGGCACGCCGGCGGCGAGCACCAGCGCGTTGTAGCCGTCGTTCTCGGCGCTCGCGCGCATCACGGTGAGGAAGCAGGCCTCGAGCCGCTGCTTGAGCGCTTCGAGCTCGATCGCGCCGCCGTCGGCGCGTTCGAGCAGCATGTCGTGCAGCCACACCTGGTGGGCTTCTTCCGCGCTCGGCTCGATGCGGTAGGTGCGCTCGTCCACGACCTTGAAGCCCATGTTCTCCAGGACGGGCACCCGCTCGGACAGCGGGATCGGCCGCTCGCGGCTGAAGACCTTGAGCCCGGCCGAGCCGGGATCCGCGCGGTGCCGCCCGTAGAATTCGACTCCGAGCGGTCGGGCCGCGGACAGGCTCTCGACCATGCGGATGTCGCCGATCGCGACATTGGCGCCGTAATCGTCGCGATAGCTCACCGGAAAGGCTTGCGCGTAGCGCCGCAGCAGCGCCTGCGCCTTGGCCGGGTCGTGCACCAGCGTTAGCGCCTCCGCGAGCGCATCGGTCCAGGTCCGGATGATGCGCTCGACCGCCTGCTCCAGCATCGAACGATCGGGATTGGGGGTGGCGCCCTCGAACCGCGCGATGATGAAATGCACGCGCACCAGCGGCCCCTCGGGGAAGAACGGAAAGAAAGCGACCGGGCGGCCGTTGTAGATCTCGCCGAGGAAATTGCCGATGGCGATCCGCGTGCCGCTGTCGTAACGCTCGCGCGGCACGAAGACGAGCACCGAAACGAACCGGTCGAAGCGGTCGCGCCGCAAATGCACGCGCACCAGCGGCCCCTCGGGGAAGAACGGAAAGAAAGCGACCGGGCGGCCGTTGTAGATCTCGCCGAGGAAATTGCCGATGGCGATCCGCGTGCCGCTGTCGTAACGCTCGCGCGGCACGAAGACGAGCACCGAAACGAACCGGTCGAAGCGGTCGCGCCGCGCCAGCACGCGCACCCGCGGCCGCTCGTCGAGATAGAGGATCTCGATCGCGAACCGGAACAGCGTGTCCTCGTCGATCTGGAACAGCTCGTCGCGCGGATAGCTTTCGAGCACGTTGACGAGCGCCTTGCCGGAATGTCCCTCCGGATCGAGGCCGCTGCGCCGGATCACCGCGTCGACCTTGCGGCGCAGGTAGGGAATGGTTTTCGGCGGACGCGTGTAGACCGTCGACGTGAACAGCCCGACGATGCGGAATTCGCCGGCGACCTGGCCGTCGCGGCCGAAGCGCTTGACGCCGATGTAATCCATGTGCACGCGGCGGTGCACGCGCGAGCGCACGTTCGCCTTGGTGATGATCAGCGCCTTCGGCTCTTTCAGGAATTCGCGAATCTCCGGCGTGATGGTTACGAAGTCGCGCCCGCGCCGCAGGATGCGCACCTCGCGCCCCCGCAGGATGCCGAGCCCGGTCTCGAACTTCGGCTCGACCTCGCCGCCTCCGGGCGGGAAGGCGTACTCGCGCATGCCCAGCAAGGTGAAATTGTCGGTCGCGAGCCATTCCAGGAATTGCACCGCCTCGGCGATTTCGTCGACCGGAAGCGGCGGCGGATTGCTGCGGATCTCGTCGACGACTTCGCGGACGCGGGCAAGCATCGGCCGCCAATCCTCGACGCTGACGCGCACGTCGGCGAGCGCCTGCTCGATCGGCCCCTCGTCCTCGATGCGTTCGGTGTGGATGTGGATGAAGCTCTCGCGCTGCGCCGCTGCCGCCGGGGCGCCCTCGCCGTAGAACCCGATCAGCATGCCGGTGGCATCGCGCTCGATCGCGAGCACCGGGTGCGCGACCAGGCGCACCTCGACGCCCTGCTCGGCGAGCTCGCCCATGATGGAATCCAGCAGGAACGGCATATTGTCGTTGACGATTTCGACGATCGAGACCGCGCGGATGCGCTCGGATCCCGGCGGGCCGCCGCGCGACTGCATCCGCACCTTCGCGGCACCGGGCGCGCGCTCTTTGAGAAACCGCCAGGCCTCCGCGGCGAGCGCGGCGATCTCCCGCGGCTCGTAACGCGCCAAATCCTCGGGCGCCGTCCGCGCGAACATCTGAGCCGCAAAGCGTTCCGGCACATCGCCGTGCAGGCCGATGACAATCGTGCCCGCCTGCTCGATCAGGCGGCGGGCCGCGCGATGCTGTTCGGTGTCGAGCAAACCTTGCAACGCCATGATCGCTCCGGCCGGCTCGCGGGGAGCGCCAAGTTTGGGCGATCGGACGCGCCGCGTCGAGGGCAAATCACGACGGTTTCGGTCGCCGTGCGGAGCCGGTAGGCTCAGCGCCCCGCATCCTTTTGCGTCGATCGGAGGCCACCCATGCAAAAGACAGCTCGCGACCGGGCCCGCAAGGACGTGCAACGGGGAGCCGCGGCGGCCGAGCCGTCGCGTGCGCCGTCGCGCAAGCACACCCCGGCTTCCGCGCGCGGGCAGGCGCGCA
>VAZU01000309.1 GCA_005884745.1 Alphaproteobacteria bacterium | reverse complement strand
GGACGTGATGGCGGTCTACACCACCCGGATCGAGGCCGAGAAGACCGAGGCGCCGGTGCTGCTCGCCAACGGCAATCCGGTCTCGAGCGGAAACATTGCCGGGACCGATCGCCATTTCGCGGTCTGGCACGATCCGTTTCCGAAACCCTGCTATTTGTTCGCGCTCGTCGGCGGCAAGCTCGCCTGTGTGGAAGATTCTTTCCGCACCATGTCCGGCCGCACGGTGGCGCTGAAAATCTTCGTCGAGCCCGGCAAGGAGGGCCGCTGCGCCTACGCCATGGACAGCCTCAAGCGCGCCATGCGCTGGGACGAGGCGCGCTACGGCCGCGAGTACGATCTCGACGTGTTCATGATCGTCGCGGTCTCCGACTTCAACATGGGAGCCATGGAGAACAAGGGGCTCAACATCTTCAACGACAAATACGTGCTGGCGTCGCAACAGACGGCGACCGACGCCGATTTCGCCCACATCGAAGCGGTGATCGCCCACGAATATTTCCACAATTGGACCGGAAACCGCATCACTTGCCGCGATTGGTTCCAGCTCTGCCTGAAGGAAGGGCTGACCGTATTCCGCGACCAGGAGTTCTCGGCCGAGCAAAGGTCGCGCGCGGTCGAGCGGATCGGCGACGTGCGGGTTCTGCGCGCGCACCAGTTCGTCGAGGACGCCGGTCCGTTGGCGCATCCGGTGCGGCCGTCGCTCTATCACGAGATCAACAATTTCTACACCGCGACCGTCTACGAGAAGGGCGCCGAGATCGTGCGCATGCTCAAGGTGCTGCTCGACGACGACGGCTTTCGCAAGGGCATGGATCTCTACTTCAGCCGCCACGACGGCCACGCCGCCACGGTCGAGGATTTCATCGCCTGCTTTGCCGACGCGAACGCGACCGACCTTTCGCAGTTTCTGCGCTGGTATGCGCAGCCCGGCACCCCGGAGCTCAAGGTGACGGCCAGCTTCGATGAGAGCGCGCGCAGCTTTCGCCTCGACCTCGCCCAGACGCTGCCGCCGCGGCGGGGCCATCCGGTCAGCGAGCCGATGGTCATTCCCCTCGTGCTGGGTCTGATCGGCAAGGATGGCCGGGATTTGCCGCTCGTGACTGCCGACGGCCGGCGCATCGAGCGCGGGATGGTCGTCGTATCGCGCCCGGCGGAGCCGTTGGTGTTCGTAGACATTCCGGAGCGCCCGGTGTTGTCGCTCAACCGGGGTTTCTCGGCTCCGATCAAGGTTTTTGCCGAAACTTCGGCCGAGGATCTGCAATTCCTCGCCGCCCATGATTCCGATGCGTTCAATCGGTGGGAAGCGCTGCAGGTGCTCGCGACCTCGCTCCTCGTCGAAGGCGTCGCCGAGTTGCGCTCCGGCGGGCGGCTGCGGGTCGACCAGGCGCTGATCGACGCGCTCGAGGCGACGCTCTCGGATCCCGACCTCGAGCCGGCGTTCGCCGCGCAGGCGCTGAGCATGCCGGCGGAAGCCGATATTGCCCGCGAGATCGGCGAGGACGTCGACCCGGACGCGATCTTTCGGGCGCGAAGCGAGCTGCGGCGGAGCATCGGGGAGGAACTGGGCCCGTTGCTCGAGGAACGCTATGCGCGCATGAACGACCGCGGCCCGTATCGTCCGGATGCGGCAAGCGCGTCCGGCAAACCGGACGCCATCGGCGTGGCCGAGCGGCAATACGAGAGCGCCGACAATATGACCGACCGCATGGGCGCGCTGGCCGCGCTGGCGCTCCACGACGTTCCCGCGCGCGCCCGCTGCCTGGAAGATTTTTATCGCACCTACGAGTCCGACCCGCTCGTCGTCGACAAATGGTTCGCACTGCAGGCCTCGATTCCGGAACCCGGAACGCTTCCCCGCGTGCAGGCGCTCACGACCCATCCCGCATTCTCCTTCGCCAATCCCAACCGCGTCCGCGCGCTGATCGGCGCGTTTGCGCACAGCAATCAGACCCAGTTCAACCGGGCGGACGGGGCGGGTTACGAGTTCGTGGCGCAAACGGTGGTCGATCTCGATCCCAGGAATCCGCAAGTCGCAGCCAGGCTGTTGTCGGCATTCAAGAGCTGGCGGGCGCTCGAGCCGGCGCGTCGCGGCAAGGCCGAAGCGGCGCTGCGAAGAGTAGCTGGGCTCGCAACGCTCTCCCGCGACGTCAAGGACATCGTCACCCGGATGACGGACGGCGGCGTGCGGACGACGGACAAAGGATGACCCATCCGCGGCCCGCCCCCGTCTTCTGTCGTTCGTCTTCTGTGCTGCGATATTGCGGCACGGCGAAAAGGTCGCTCGCGGACTCTCGACAAATCGCGACGTTTCGATTCCAATGAAAGTGATTCGGAGAGATGCGGCACATCGATCCGATCGCGGCTGACGGGGACATGGGGAGGCCGGAATGGCGCGCGCCGAAGCAGCGCACGCGTCGGTACGTTCGGATTCCATCAAGGGACTGGCCCAATCGATCGCCAAACCGGCATACCGGCGGCTGCTCACCGCCGAGCCGGCCCTGCGACGGGCGGTGCCCTCGCTGATCGTCGCCTTTCTGGTGACGGTCGGGATCGGCGCGATCATTCAGGTCAACGACCGCCATCGCCAGGCGGTCCTCGCCGCGCTCGAGGACATCGACGCGGTCGCCGACGTCGCCGTAGACCAGATCGAGCGCTCGGATCGGCCCGGCGAATTCGCCGAGCGCGCCTTGAGCGAGCTTGCCCGCGCGATCCCCGCGAAGGCCAATGGGTCGGAACGCTACGTCCTGCTCGGCGATGCCGCCGGAAACTTGGTCGCGGCGGTACCCTCGCTGAGCGGCGACCTGGCCCAGAACGTCCCCGAGATCCTGCGCGACGGGCGCGCGCCGCCGCCGCGCATCCGCACCGGCGCCGCGGAGATCACCTTGCCGGACGGCACCCCGGTGCTGCTCACGCTGCGCACGCTCAAAGCCCCGCTCGGGCAGCTCCTCGTCGTCCAGCCGCGCGCGGCCGCGCTGGCGTCGTGGCGGTCCGACACCGTGCTCACGGTCACGCTGTTCGCCACCACCGGCTTCGTGCTGCTGATCCTGGGCTTCGCGTTTCACTGGCAATCGCTGCGCGCCCGCGAAGCCGACCTCATCTTCGACACCGTGCGCAGCCGGATCGACACCGCGCTCAACCGCGGGCGCTGCGGCCTGTGGGATTGGGACCTGGCGCGCGGCCGCATCTTCTGGTCCTACTCGATGTTCGACATTCTGGGGCTCGAGCCGCGCGACGATCTCCTCACCTTCGGCGAGGTCAGCGCGCTGGTGCATCCCGACGACGTCAAGCTCTACGAGCTTGCCGCCCAACTCGCCGAGGCGACGACCAGCGCCATCGATCGCGCCTTCCGCATGCGCCACGCCCGCGGCGAGTGGATCTGGCTCAGGGCGCGCTGCGAGCTCGTCCAGCAGGCCGGTGCGGTGGATGCGCACCTCATCGGCATCGCGGTCGACATCACCGAGCAGAAGCATCTCGCCGAGACCACGGCCACGGCCAACCTGCGGCTGCGCGACGCCATCGAGTCGATCTCGGAAGCGTTCGTGGTCTGGGACGCCGACAACCGGCTGGTGCTGTGCAACTCCAAATTCCAGAGCCTGCACGGCTTGCCGGATCAGGCGGTCGCCCCGGGCACGCCGTTCGACCTCGTCGCGAGCGCCGGCAGCCAGCCGGTGGTGCGCACGCAGATGTCCGACGCGCGCCGCAACGAGACGGCCCGAACCTTCGAAGCCCGGCTGGACGACGGCCGCTGGCTGCACATCAGCGAGCGGCGCACCAACGACGGCGGCTTCGTCTCGGTCGGCACCGACATCACCGCGCTCAAGCGCCACGAGGAGAAACTGCTCGACAGCGAGCGGCGACTGATGGCGACGGTGGCCGATCTGCGCAACTCGCAACTCGCGCTGGAGCGCCAGGCCCAGCAATTGGCGTTCCTGGCCGAGCAGCACGCCGAGCAGAAGCGACGCGCCGAGGATGCCAGTCAGGCGAAATCGGAATTCCTCGCCAACATGAGCCACGAGCTGCGCACGCCGCTCAACGCCATCATCGGATTCTCGGAGATCATGGAATCCAGCATGTTCGGCCCGCTCGGCGCCGAGAAATATCACGAATATTGCCGGGACATCCGCGAGAGCGGCAATTACCTCTTGGAAGTGATCAACGACATCCTCGACATGTCCAAGATCGAGGCCGGCCGGGCGCGGCTCGATCTCGAGGAAGTCGATCTCGAGGCGATCCTCGCCGAGACCATCCGCGTGGTATCGACGCGCGCCGAAGCCAAGCGCTTGGTGCTCGAGGTCGAGGTCCCTGCCGCTGTCCGGCTGAGGGCCGATCGCCGCGCGCTCAAGCAGATCGTGCTCAACCTGCTGGCCAACGCCGTGAAATTCACGCCGGAAGGCGGCCGCGTGACGGTGCGCGGCCGCGCCAGCGCCGGCACCGCGACCATCGCCATCGAGGACAACGGCATCGGCATCCCCAAGGAGGCGCTGAACAATCTCGGCAGGCCGTTCGAGCAGGTCGAGAGCCAGCTCACCAAGCGCCACAAGGGCTCGGGGCTGGGGCTCGCGATCGCCAAATCGCTGGTCGAGCTCCACGGCGGCGCCATCCGCATCCGCTCGACCCCGGGGGTGGGCACCATCGTGCTGGTGCGCCTGCCGAAGAAGCCGAGCGCGGGTCTCTCGGAAAGCGTGCCGGCCGGTGAGAACGAGCCCGCCGGCTCGGCGGCAGCGCTGCACTGAAGCCGGCAGCGGCAGCGCTAATGTAAGGTTTAAGTTAGCGTTGAACAATCGAAAGGTGTTTTCTGACGAATTGAACGGCTTTAAGCTTTTGAGTTTATTGGGGTTCTTCTCAAAGAGATCATTGTTTTGACCGCAGAATCCGCAGAAAGCACGCGCTGACCTGCTGCTGCGTCTCGGTCAGATGCCCGTCGAGCGTGCCGAAATCCGGCAGGTCGGCGGCCCGGGCGAGCAGGCCCAAGAGCCCCGGGCCGGCGTTCGCCGGCTCGAATTTTCCCGTGAGGCAAAGCCGCAGGATCTGCGTGAGGTTCTGATAGAGCCGCGCCGCGGGGCGCAAGATTTCGGCATCTTCGGGCGCGAGCACGCCGAAGCGTGAGGCCTTTTCGAGGGCCTTGGCGGTCGAAACATCGAGAATGTCCGGATGCGCCGCGGCGTGGACGAGCTGCAGATATTGCGCGACAAATTCGACATCGACCAGCCCGCCGCTCGCGTAGCGCAGATCCCAGCGGTCGCCCTCGCCTTTCTCCACCGCAATGGCGGCACGCATCTCCAAAATATCGGCGGCGACGGAGGCCCGGTCCCGCGGGCGGCGGAGCACGTCGGCAATCGCGCGCTCGATGCGCGCGGAAAATTCCGGCACCGCCGAGACCACCCGCGCGCGGGTCAATGCCATGTGCTCCCAGGTCCAGGCCTCGTTCTCCTGGTAATCCCGGAAGCGCTCGATCTTGGTCGCCACCGGCCCGGAGCGTCCGGACGGCCGAAGCCGCATGTCGACCGGATAGAGCGCGCCGTGATTGGTCGGCGCGGTGAGCGCGCTGATGAGGCGCTGGGTCAGCCGGGCGAAATATTGCATTCCGGCGAGCGGCCGCCGACCGCCGGATTCGGAACGAGCCTCGTCGAAATCGTAGACCAGGATCAGGTCGAGGTCGGATCCCGCGGTCATCTCCCGGCCGCCGAGTTTGCCCATGGCCAGCACCGCGGTTTGCTGCCCCGCGAGCCGGCCGTGCGCCGCCGCAAAGGTCTCCTCCACCGCCCGATGCAGCGCCGCGATCAGCACATCGGCCAAGCGCGCGAACGCCTCCCCGGCCTGCTCCGCGGAAACCGTGCCCGACAGGATGCGGGCGCCGATCAGCACCATCTGCTCCTGCCCGAACATGCGCGCGCGGTCGAGAAGATCCTCATAGGAGCGCGATTGCTCGAGGCTGCGGCCGAGCTGCGCGGCGAGTTTCTCCGCATCCGGCAGAGCACCGAAGAATGCCGGATCCATGAGGCCGTCCATGGCCTGTGGATATTGCGCGACCATATCGGCAAGCCGCGGCGCGGTGCCCAGCGTGAGGATCAACAGCGCCAGGAGATCCGGATTGCGTAAAAGCAGCGAGATCAGCCGCGCGCCGCCCTGCAGGCCCGCGAGAAACCGATCGAAACTCGCGAGCGTGCGATCGGGGTCGTCCGCGCGCGATACGTGTCGCAGCAAGACCGGCGCCAGCTCGGCAAGCCGGCTGCGGGCGAACTCGCCCTTGAGCGACGGATAGGCGCCGGAAAACCATTGGCGCACCGTCGCCGAGGCCGCCAGCGGCTGGCGAAAACCCATCTCGGTGAGCCGGTCGAGGGTGGGCGCATCATCGGCATCGACCGGGAAGGCAAGCGCGTATTGCGGCGCCGCGGGCGCCGCAGGTGCCGCTTCGAACAGCCGCGCATAATGGCGCTGCACGGCGCGCAGGTGCCCGACCAGCGCGTCCGCAAATGCATCGCGATCGGCAAAGCCGAGGAAGCGGGCAAATCGCGCCAGCGCCTCGGGGTCCGCGGGCAGCGTATGGGTCTGCTCGTCCGCCACCATCTGCAGGCGGTGCTCGACCATGCGCAGGAAACAATAGGCCGCGTCGAGATCGCGGGCCGCCTCGGCGTCGATCCATCCGCCCTGCGCCAGCCGGTCGAGCATTTCGAGCGTCGAGCGACCGCGCAGATCCGGATGCCGGCCGCCCGCGATGAGCTGCTGGGTCTGGACGAAGAATTCGATCTCGCGAATGCCGCCGCGGCCAAGCTTGAGATTGTGGCCTTCGACTGCGATGTCGTCGTGGCCGCGGTAGGCGTGAATCTGGCGTTTCATGGCCTGGATATCGGCGATCGCCGCGTAATCGAGTGAACGGGGCGAGATCGGCGAGAAACGCCTCGCCGGCGAGGATGTCGCCCGCGCAAGCGCGCGCCTTGATGAGCGCGGCGCGCTCCCAGTTCTGTCCGGTGCTCTCGTAATAGCTCAGTGCCGCGAGCGTCGAGATCGCGATCTGGGTCGATGCCGGATCCGGGCGCAAGCGCAGGTCGACACGAAACACGTAACCGTCGGCGGTGCGCTCCTGGAGCAGCTTCGCCAAGCCGCGGGTCAGGCGGACGTAGAACGGGGCCGGCTCGAGCGCCGGATCGAGCGCCGGTGCCGCAGGATCGAACAGTACGATGAGATCCACATCGCTGGAATAATTGAGCTCGAACGCACCCATCTTGCCCATCGCCAGCACGAAATAGCCGGATCCCGGTTCCGGCTGCGCCGGGTCGCGCGGCGTCAGGCGGCCCTCGCGTGCCGCGACGCGCAGCAGAAAGCGTACCGCGGCACCGATCGCAGTGTCGGCAAGCTCGGTCAGCGCCCGGGTAACGCGCAGGACCGGCCAAACCCCGCCGATGTCGGCGAGCGCGATCAGCAAGGCGGCTTCCGCCTTGAGCCGGCGCAGCCGCTGCATGACTTGAACTTCGTCTTTTGCCGCCGCGACGCCGGCTGCCGCCTCGGCGAGCAGCGCGGCGAAATGCGCCTCCGGCTCACAATCGAGGACGCGCAGCAGCCGCGCCGGATCTTTGGTCGCAAGCTGCCAGAGGAACGGTGAGCCCTCGGAAATTCCCTCGAGGAGCCGCCGCGCGATAGCGGCCTTCGCCAACCTCTGCTTGAGAGCTTTTCCGGCAGCGCTGCGGCCGACGTGCCGCAGCCAAGTGTCCATCGCGTGCCCGGCGCCGGCGGCCGAGCCCAGCTCCGGCGCGGCGGCGAGAAGCTGCCGCAACGTGGGCGCCGAGGGCGCCGAGGGTTTGCAGGCCGGTTTCGGCAAAATACTATCCGTCTTCACGGGAAGCGTTCGGCGCCGGTGAGCTGCGCAGATGTCTCGAAGTCATCCGCCGCGCCGTCAAGTGGATTGCGACCGAAGGCCGCCCAGCTTTTCCACCACCAGCCGTCATCTTCGATTGAGGTTCAGACTGCCTTATCGTAAACTCTGCCTTTGGGGATATCGCAGCCTCCCCACTAGATGGCGATCCCATTCAAGCGCTGCTCGCCCTTCGTTTGGAGCGGGCACATGGATGGGTTCCTCCCTGATCTTACGGTCTTTCTTATCGCGACTTTCGGCGGCGGGCTTATCGCTGGGCTTTAGGGCTTTGCGTTCGGCCTCATCGCGGCTTCAGTCTG
>VAZU01000308.1 GCA_005884745.1 Alphaproteobacteria bacterium | reverse complement strand
CACTTTCGCGGCGGCGATCGTCTTGTGGCGCTGCGCCTCGTTCTCCTCCGCGACCATCATGGTGGCGAGCATCGCCATGCTGCGCGCCTGCTCGAGCGCGATCAGCATGTCGACCGCGCGATGCTGCAGCACCTGGAACGTGCCGATCGGCACGCCGAACTGCCGCCGGGTTTTCAGATATTCCACGGTGAGCTCGTGCATGGCCGCCATGGCGCCGACCGCTTCCGCGCACAAGGCGGCGATCGCCTCGTCGACCACCCGCCGGATCAGCGCGAAGGCATCGCCCGGCTTGCCGATCGCCGCCTCGGGCTCGACCGCGACTTTCGCCAGCGTCAGTTCCGCGGCGCGCCGGCCGTCGATCGTCTGGTAGCCGCGCCGCGACACGCCCGCCGCCGCGGCGTCGACCAGAAACAAGCCGATGCCCTGCGGGTCGCGGCGATCCCCGGAGACGCGGGCACTGACCAAAAACTCGTCGGCGCTGTCGCCGTGCAGCACCAACGTCTTGGCGCCGTCGAGCACGAAGCGGGAGCCGTCGCGGCGCGCGCTGGTCGCCACGTCGGCGAGATGATAGCGCGACTGGCGCTCGCTGTGCGCGAACGCCAGCAACAGGCTGCCGTCGCCGATCTTCGGCAGCAGCGCCGCGCGCTGCTCGTCGCTGCCGCCGTGGCGCAGCAGCCCGCCGCCGAGCACCACCGTGGCGAGGAACGGTTCGAGCGCCAGCGCCCGGCCGAACGCCTCGGCGACGATCATGGTCTCGACCGGGCCGCCGCCGAAGCCCCCGAAACGCTCCTCGAACGGCAGCCCGAGCAACCCGAGCTCGGCGTATTTGGCCCACAGCTTCCGGCCAAAACCTTCCGGCGCCTCCATGTAGGTCTTGCGCGCCTCGAACTCGTAATGGTCCGCCAGCAGCCGCTCGACGCTGTCCTTGAGCAGCCGCTGCTCCTCGCTCAACTCGAAGTCCATTTGTCAGAATCCCGGGGTTCCATCGTCATGGCCGGCCCCGGATCAAGTCCGGGGCAGGTTCTTGTGCCGGCCATCCACGCGTTCGATTTACGGCAAGCCGATTTTCGTGGATGCCCGCGACAAGCGCGGGCATGACGAGGGAGTGCAATCGCAGCACATCATTCAGAATCCCAGGATGGCCTTGGCGACGATGTTGTGCTGGATTTCGTTGGAGCCGCCGTAGATCGAGACCTTGCGGTAGTTGAAATAGGCGGGCGCCAGCGCGCCGGCCCATTCCGGACCGACCGGCGGTTCGTTCCAGCGCTCGTCCTCGAGATATTCCCGCTGGTAGGGCAGTGCGTAGGGGCCGACCAGTTCCAGCAACAGCTCGGTGATCGCCTGCTGGATCTCCGAGCCCTTGATTTTCAGGATCGAGGATTTGGGATCCGGCTTGTCGCCGTTGCGCCGCGCATCGGCGACGACGCGCAGCTGGGTCATCTCCAGCGCCTTGAGCTCGACCTCGATCGCCGCGAGCTTGGCGCGGAACCGCTCGTCCTCGATCAGCGGCTTGTCGCCGTCGCGCTCCATGGCCGCTAGCTCCTTGAGCCGCCGGATGCGCTCTTTCGACATACCGACCCGGGCAATCCCGGTGCGCTCGTTGCCGAGCAGGAATTTCGCGTAATCCCAGCCCTTGTTCTCCTCGCCGACCAGATTCTCGACCGGCACCCGCACGTCGTCGAAGAACACCTCGTTGACCTCGCGTCCGCCGTCGATGGTGACGATCGGCCGCACAATGATGCCGGGCGCTTTCATGTCGATCAGCAGAAACGAGATGCCGCTCTGTTTCTTCGCCGCCGGATCGGTGCGCACCAGGCAAAAAATCCAGTCGGCATATTGCGCCAGCGTCGTCCAGGTTTTTTGACCGTTGACGATGTAATGATCGCCATCGCGCTTGGCCGAGGTTTTCAGCGACGCGAGATCCGAACCGGCGCCGGGCTCGGAAAAGCCCTGGCACCACCAATCGTCGAGATTGGCGCAGCGCGGCAGGAATTTCTGCTTCTGCGCCGCGTCGCCGAACTGCGCGATCACCGGGCCGACCATGCTGACGTTGAACGGCAGCGGCGAGGGCGCCGGCGCCTGCTGCATCTCGTCGAGCCAGATGTATTGCTGCACCGGGCTCCAGTCCTGGCCGCCCCATTCTACCGGCCAGTTCGGCACCGCCCAGCCTTTGGCGTTGAGGATGCGTTGCCAAGTGACGTAATCGTCCTTGTCGAGATGCCGTCCCTCGATGATCTTCTGCCGGGTCTTCTCCGGCAGCTTGGTACGCATGAAATCGCGCACCTCGTCGCGGAACGCGAGCTCTTCGTCGGTAAAGCGCAGGTCCATGGCATTTCCTCTCGGTGGGCCCGGCCGTTGCGCCGGCCGGTTGCACGCGCTCCGGAAATTATGGGCCTTTCCGGCGAAATAGCCAGTCTCAGGCCCGAGACCGTTCCGTCTGCGCCGGCGATGCAAAGCCGCGCCGCTCGCCGGCAAGCCGCGCCAGCAGCGGCGCCGGCTCGAGCCGTTCGTCCTTCGACCGCGCCGCCATCGCGGCGAGCTTGTCGCGGATCGAGGCCAAGCCAACCTGGTCGGCATAGAACATCGGTCCGCCGCGCCACACCGGCCAGCCGTAGCCGTAGATC
>VAZU01000312.1 GCA_005884745.1 Alphaproteobacteria bacterium | reverse complement strand
ATTTCGTGCTGGCCAACAGCCTGGTGAACGAGGTCTCGCTGGTCGAGATCAAGGGTGCGTCGACACGCTGAGCGGTGCTCGACCGCTCGGTGCTACGTGCCGGCTCGCGTCGGCATGGTCAGGAAAGCGTGAACCACGTGCCAGAATTGCTCGCGGTCGAGGCTGAGCGCGAGCGCATGCGCGGCCCCGGAAAGAATGGAGAACTGCCGATCCGGGTTCGGGAGCTCCTTGTAGAATCCGAGTAGGTCGTCGAGCGAGGCGATGCCGTCGTGCTCGCCGCGGATCAACAGCACCGGGGAAGCGACCTTGCGAGGATCGACCAGCGGCAGGTTCGCGGTCATGTCGAGATAGGTCCCGGTCGGGATGGTATCGCCGAAGGCCAACTCGGCGTCCGCCAACGCCTCCGGCACCGCCGGGTCGGACGTGCCCGGCTTGTCGCGGGTGAAGATGCTGCGAATCATGTCGCGGTCGCGCGGCCGGCGAATATTGGCGCGGAAGAACGCCAGCGCCTCGCCGCGCTTGGCAAGGGTGGGCGAGCCGCGGCCGGTCCAGGTGAACGCCGAGAGCGCCAGCCGGCCGACGCGCTCGGGGGCGACCATGGCGAACGCGCCCGCCCGCAGCGCACCCGAGGATTCGCCGAGGAAGTGAAATTGGGACCGGCCGGTTTCCCGCGCCACGATCGGGACGGCGGCGCGCAGATCCTCCACCCCGCTGGCGATGTCGGAATTGCTTTCCGTCCGCGACGAGCTTCCGTAATTCTCGTGGTCCATGGTCCACACGTCGAAGCCGTAGCCGGCGAACACGTTCATCAGCGAGTATTCGCCATGCCCCGGCACCGATAGATCGAAGCTCGGGCGCGCCGAAATCGAGGAGCCGTGCACCAGGAACAGCACCGGCCGGCTCGCTTCGCCCGCCGCCGGCGCGCCCAGGCGCTTGCGGTAGAGCGCGAGCCTGATCTCGGCGCCGGCTCTTTGCTTGATCGCCCAATATTCGCCGCTCCAGATGTCCGCGGCCGGTACCGGTGCTGCTTGCGCGTTGGTCGAGGGCGATGTCGCCATGGCAGCCGCGATCCCGCCTGCGGCGCTCGCGGCTGCGGCGAGCACGGCGCGCCGCGAGCTGGCGTGCGGCGCATCTGCCCGTTGGCTCGGGGACCGATCGTGCTTGTCAATCCGCGGAGATGACATCGTTGCCTCTCTGCTCGTCATTAGGGCGCGAGCCCGTTCAATTGGGCCGATACCATAACGCGCGCCGGACCGGCCTGTTTCCCCGCGGCCGTCGGCATCGGGTTCGCGCCGGGACTGTCGCATATCCGACGGGGAAAATCAGCGGCCGCGTTCGGCCGGTAGTGGAGCTGTCCGTGTTCCCCGGACGCGGCGCAGCGCGTCCTTCGAGGCGAGCGCCGTCATCCTGAGGTGCGAGGCGCGAAGCGCCGAGCCTCGAAGGACGGCGCTCGCGCCTCAGGACGACGAGCGGTGCGCCGCTGATCCGAGGTCGATGCGGATTTACGCTAATTAGCCATGCATTGCTTCATGAAGGCGCGCTTCTCCTTCAAGTCGAGCTTGAGCGACTGCTCCTCGCAATTTTTCGCGCGGCTCGCGGCCGCTTGGCCTCTGCTCGCGTCCGGCTCGTGCCAAATCGGATCGTCGTAGGGATTGACATCGACCTCCGCCGGCTTGGCTTCGGGGCCTCGGGTCGACGCGTACCAGCAACGGCGGCCCTCGACGAGGTGATAGCGCGGGTAGCCGCCATGAACCTCAGGGAGCGAAAGGCAGCGCGGCGCATCGTTGGCGGCAATCGCAGGCGCATCATTGGCAGCCAACGCTTGCGCCTGCGCCAATGCGAAGGCGAGACAAATCCAGATCGGCCCCCTCCCCTGGATCTGCGCCCAACACTTCATCGCACGCGACCTCCGGCCGAACAGCCCCCTGCCCGCCTCCAAGCCGATCCAGCAGGGCGGTCGCGGGGACACGGGGGAACGCTGGCGCGGCAGCCTGAGGAGACAATCGCGGCGTCTTTAGGGCCTGCCGCGGGCCCGAAGCGCGACCGATCCAGTTCACGGCCCGGGGTTTTCGGGATAATCTGCGGCGGGGATTTCGGCTCAACGCACTTCGTCGAGGGGACCTGGACCGTGCCACACAAGCCATTGCGAAACGCGGCTGCCGGCCTGCTTGCGATCGTGGCCGCGTCGACTTTTCCTGCCGGGGCGCAACAATTCCCCCCGGCACAGCCGTTTCCGCCGGCGGATGCGCGGCCCTCTCCCCCCCCCCCGGAAAAGCCCGCGGCCCCGCCTGCCGCGCGGCCCGCCGCGGGGCCCGCCGTCGCCGGCACCTGGTCCGGCTCGGTGACGCAGGTCGGCAGCCAATCGAAATACAGCGTCTCGCTCACCCTCACCGCCGCCGGAGGCGAGACCAATTATCCCGAGGTCAATTGCGTCGGAAAGCTGACGCGCATCGGTGCGTCGCGCAGCTATGTGTTTTACGTCGAGGCGATCACCCAGGGCCACCGCGACAAGGGCGGCCGGTGTCCGGACGGCACCATCACGGTCGGCCGGGCGGGCGACAAGCTCGCCTGGGTCTGGTTCGGCAGCGTTGACGATGAGCTCGTCGTTGCGTACGGCACGCTCACGCGCAAGCCCGCACGATAAAGGCCCCTGCGGCACCCCCTGCATCGGCGGCAAACATGACGAACGCACGGGCGGTCGAGGATCACTACACGCGGTCCTCGCTCGGCGACACCATCCT
>VAZU01000317.1 GCA_005884745.1 Alphaproteobacteria bacterium | reverse complement strand
GCGGCTGCGTGGCCAGCAGAGCCAGTACCGCGCCTGCGGTCGCGCCGAGCAGAACAAGGGAGATCTTGCGCATTTCAACACCTTTCATCTCTGGCGCCGCCCAAGCCGGAACCGACGGCGGCTTCCTCAAGGCTCGAGGGCCGCACCGGCCGTCCGCCCGTGGCGGAGCTTTCAGATTCGGCGCTGGCTCGCGGGAGCTTCGGCCTGAACCGGCTGAGCTCGGCAGAGGCCATCCCGTTCCGCGAGCTTGCGATGATAGCCAGCCCCGGTGTCCTCGATCAAGCGTGGTCGCCTCCTTGGATCCCCGGAAGCGCAATGGGTTCGCTACGCAATTTGTCGCAGCTTGGTCGACGAGCTCGGGCGGCCAGCGCCTTTTCGTATTCCGAATAGTGATGACCGACATCGCCGCGAATCCGCCGCTACCACGCGTAGACCGGACGGGCGGCTTTTTTCGGATAAAAAAATGGCCCCGCCGAGGCGACTTGTCTTGCCAGGTTGTCGATTACGCCTTGGCCGGTTCCGCCTCCCAGATTTTCATCTGCTTGGTTTCCGGCATCAGGTACAGGCCCAACACCAAGCATATCGCAGGGACGGCGATCGGGTAGATCAGCGCATAAGCGACACTACCGGTCGCCGTATACGCCGCCGTGGTGATGAACGGCACCAACCCGCCGCCCCAGCCGTTGCCGATCATATACGGCATGGATACCGCCGTGTAGCGGATCCTGCCGGGGAAATATTCGGCCAGGAACGCGCCGATCGGCCCGTAGACCATGCCGACATAGGCGACCAGAATGGCGACGATGAGGATCGCAATCGGATAGTTGATACTGCCCGGATGCGTGACCGATCCGAGCCACAAATAGAGCGGATAGTAGGTGACCGCCGCAAGGAAGAAGCCCCCCAATATCACCGGTTTGCGGCCGATGATGTCCGACAGCCAGCCGAACAGGACGAGTGTCGGGGTCCCGATGATCAGCCCGGCTCCCACGATATAGGCGGTGGTCAGCGTGTCCACCTTGGCAACTGGCTGCTGTACCAGACCACGCCCTCGCCCAATACGATAATGGTCGCGATCACCACGAACTTGAAATTGGCGCTGAGGAACGCCTCCTTCCAGGGATTCTTGCTCGTCCCGCCCTTGGCCTTGATCTCCTCGTAGATCGGCGACTCCTCGAAGCTGAGGCGCATGTAGAGGGTGATGAACACCAGCAGGAAGGAGAACAGGAACGGGACCCGCCACGCCCAGTCGTTGAACGCTGCCTCGCCGAAATAGGTGCGCACCACGATGATCACGAGGAGCGAGAGCACGATTCCCAGCGTGGGCGAGGTCTGCAGCCAGCCGGTATAATAGCCGCGCCGTTCGTCCGACACGTGCTCGGCGACATAGGTGATGGCGCCGCCGTATGAGCCGCCCAGGCAAAGGCCTTGGATCATCCGCAAACCGAACAGGATGAACGCGGCGGCCAGGCCGATCGACTCGAACGTCGGGATCAACCCGATCGCCCCGGTGCCCACAGCCATGCCGGTGAGCGTCATGAGGAACGTATATTTGCGGCCGACGCGGTCGCCCAGCCAGCCGAACAGGAACGCCCCCAACGGACGGACCAGGAAGCCGGCGGTGAACAGCGCTATCGTGCTGAGCAACGCAGCGACCGGGTGGCTCTTTTCGAAGAATTTGACCGCCAAGAGTGTGGCCAAGCTCCCGAAAATATAGAAGTCATACCACTCGATGACGTTTCCCGCCGAAGCAGCGGTAATCACGCGTCGGAAGTTCGCCGGAATGTGAGCAGCCATGGTCGTCCCTCCTATTCCAGTGTTTCACTACCTCGCGGCGCCAGGTCGCACTGGACCGCCGCGTAATGGGAAACCGGCGTTATATCGGCGGCATATCCCCCTTGCCGCTCACCGCGCCCGGTCTTGCGCCGGATAGCGGTCGATGAGCAAAACCTGACATTGCGAACCGGCCTTTGCGACTTCGGGCTCGAATTCGCGACAGTAGACAGTAACATCACACCCGAAGCGGGCCTTATACGACTTTCGACGTAGATCGCGCCCTTTGCGCCCCGCCGAAGCGGGGGCAAAGGCGAAGAGCCGAGGCGGTCTTCCCGCCCCGCCGATCGCGCGATCTAAAAGGCCATCTTGGCCTGGGCCGAGCTGGTCACGATGTCGGTGTCCTTGGTCTCGCGAAGGAATAGGAAGCCGACAATGCATGTCGTCACCGAGACAATGATCGGGTACCAGAGCCCGTAGTAGATGTCGCCGGTATAGGCCACGACCGCGGTTGCGACCAGCGGCAGCACGCCGCCGAACCAGCCGTTGCCGATGTGATAAGGCAGCGACATCGAAGTGTAGCGAATCTTGGTCGGGAACATCTCGACCAGGAACGCGGCGATCGGCCCATAAACCATGGTCACGTACATCACCATGATGACCAGGACCAGTTCCGTCATGAACCAGTTGACCCAGGTATATTTCGCGGTGTCGGCGGCCTTGGGATAGCCGGCCTCGTTGATCGCTGCCTGCCAATTGCCCTGGTTCCAGCCCTGGACAGTCCTGGTACCCGCTGGCGATTTGATGGTCAGCACCGGTGCCGAGCCGGGCGCACCGTTGACCGTTGTGAACGACAGCCCGGCTTTGGTGAGGAAATCGCGGGCGCTGTCGCATGGGGTCGGGGTGTTCCACGGCGCGATCGCCTGGCAGGTCGCCGGATCGATGGTTACGGTGAGCTGATTGGTCTGCTGGAATTTCTCGAGATCGGGATTGACGTAGTGCGTCAAAGCCCCAAACAGCGGGAAATACGTCAGCGCCGCAATCAGGCAGCCGGCCAGGATGATCTTGAGCCGCCCGATCCGGTCCGACAACCCGCCGAACACGATGAAGAACGGCGTCCCGATAATGAGGGAAATGGCGATCAGGATATAGGCGGTGGCATAGTCAAGCTTCAGATTGAGGGTCAGGAAGAACAAGGCGTAGAACTGCCCCGTGTACCAGACCACGCCTTGGCCGGCGGTGGCGCCCAGCAGAGCCAGCAGCACGTACTTGTTGTTGGGATAGCGCAAGAAGCTCTCGGTCAGCGGCGCCTTGGAGCCTTTGCCCTGAGATCAGGAAGGGAATCCGCCAGCCCCATTCAGCGAAGGCCTTTGGCGTTGATGTTGGTCCGGCACAACAAGATAATGGCTAGAGCCAGGAAGAAGCCCAGCGTGGCGGTCGTCTGGATGAAGCTCGTGGTGTACCCGCGTTCGTTGGGTCGCGAGTGCTCGGCCACATAGGTCGCAGCGCCGCCGTACTCGCCGCCGAGCGCGAGCCCCTGACACAGCCGCAGGGTCACGAGCAGGATCGGTGCCAGCCAGCCGACGCTGTTGAACGTCGGCAACAGGCCGACCAGGAACGTTGCCGTGCCCATGACCATGATGGTGACGAGGAAGGTGTACTTGCGTCCGACGAGGTCGCCGATACGGCCGAACACCAGCGCGCCGAACGGGCGCACGAGGAATCCCGCGGCGTAGGTCGCGAATGCCGACAGCAGCGCCGCAGTAGCATTGCCCGGCGGGAAGAACACGGCGGCGAAGAACGGCGCGAGCGTTGCGTAGAGATAGAAGTCGTACCATTCGAACACGGTGCCGAGCGACGAGGCGAAGATGACGAACTTCTCCTCACTCGTCATTCCGGCGCCGCGCGGCGAGGCGTGGGTCATCGTGGTCATGGGCGTCGGTCCCTCGATGAGCATGACTCACGGGGGCGCGCGTCCGGTGCTCGGATCCGAGTTGCCCATTGCCGCCCCGGGCAGACCGTTAGCGGTAACCTGCGGCCATGTCTGTGCGCCACAGGTCTTAGGCCGAAAGTCGCAGGGCGATGCGAAGACGGGGAGGCTGCGGCCTGGATGCTTTTGATGACGGGCGGGGCGCCCATTAGCATTACCGACAAATTTCAGGATGGCTTTAAGGGCTTGGTCCGGCTCGTTGCTCTAGATTCGTTGGGGTCGACACGTCCCCGAGGAGCCGCACCAGATGTCCCGCCGCCGATTGTTGCCGATCTTGACCGCTGCCACTGGCCTTTCAGCCTTCGCGCTGGTGTCCCCGGCTACAGCCGGATGCGGAGGCTGGGGCTGCCGACCGGCCTGTGAAGCATCGGCGCGGTTCGGGCCGTCGGTGGTCTATGGACCGGCCGTCCCCTGCGTGGTCCGAATCTACCCGCTGCAGCCCGTTTATCGGGTGGAGCAGGGGCCGATCTACAATGTCGTGGTCGTGCCCTACGACCCACCGCGCCTGCGGTTCGCCTATGGGCCGCCTCGGTTCTATGCCGACTGCGGTTGCTATCGCTGAGGCAGGCGCCGCACCGGGCCTTAGCCGCGCGGGCCGGGCGACAGCCGCGCGCTGGCGATATGCAGCGCGAGAGCGGCGGCATTCGAGACATTGAGGCTCTTGATCCGGCCCGGCAGGGCGAGCTTCGCGAGAGCATCGCAGGTCGCTCGCGTCAATTGTCGCAGGCCCTTGCCTTCGGCGCCCAGCACCAGGGCCAGCGGAAGCCGGAGCGGCGCCGCGGAAAGGTCGAGTTCGGCGTCGCTATCGAGACCCACGATCAGGAAGCCGCGCGCCTTGAGCGCCTCCAGCCCCCGCGCCAGATTGGGGATGACGACGATCGGCACATGCTCGAGCGCGCCCGAGGCGGATTTGGCAAGAACTCCGGTCGCCTCGGGACTGTGGCGCGAGGTGGTGACCAGCGCGGCCACGGCGAAGGCCGCGGCCGAGCGCAGGATCGCTCCCACGTTATGAGGATCCGTGATCTGGTCGAGCACCAGGACGGTGCCCTCGGGGTTCAACTCCTCGATCGAGGGTGCCGGCAGGGGGTCGGCCTCCGCGAGCACCCCCTGGTGCACGGCATCGACGGGCACGTAAGCCAAGAATTCCTCGGGCCGCACGACCTCCGGTTCGACCGGCAAGTCAGCTCCGCTCTCCCGGAGCCGCCGCAGGGCATTTTCGGTGACGACGATCTTGCGGATGCGGCGGTTCGGGTTCTCGAGGGCGGCTTTGACCGAATGCCAGCCGTAAAGCAGTGCGCGCTCGATATTGGTTGCGGAGTACCGCCGGGATTTCGGAGGGGGCCCCGCTTGCCGCCGTTTGGCCCGCACATGGCGATCCGAGGTGCGGGATCGCGCTCCCGCCCGTCGCGGGTCCCATGTCGTGCGGGGCATTGAGGTTCTTGTCATAAGGGTTCGGCTTTGGCAATCTGGGCCGTCAGGCTCGGCATGTGACCCGCTCGCCACGCAAGGACGGGCGAAGGTTGAGTTTTTCCGGTTGACAGCGCGTGGACGGCTCCCCATAAACACCGCCCACGGGAATCCCTGCATGTCGGCGGGGCCTTTTCGTGCGCCATCATCCTCAGCAACGCGCCGATCGATCCGGAGGGGTGCCCGAGTGGCTAAAGGGGACGGACTGTAAATCCGTTGGCTCAGCCTACGTTGGTTCGAATCCAACCCCCTCCACCAGCCACCCCGAGGCTTGCGGGTGTAGCTCAATGGTAGAGCAGCAGCCTTCCAAGCTGACGACGGGGGTTCGATTCCCCTCACCCGCTCCATGCCTGCGCGATTTCGGCGGCGCGGCGGGGGCCGGGCCCTGAGGAAGGTGTGCGGTCGGTTGATAGAGACTTTCCGCCCCGCGGCTCCAGGGCTGCAACGGCGGAGTTGCCGGAAACGGCACTGGTGTCGATGAAGAGAGAGCAAGGCTCATGGCCAAAGAGAGATTCGCGCGGACGAAGCCGCATTGCAACATCGGGACGATTGGTCACGTGGACCATGGCAAGACGACGCTGACGGCGGCGATCACCAAGGTATTGGCGGAGCAGGGCAAGGCGCAGTTCACGGCGTACGACCAGATCGACAAGGCGCCGGAGGAGAAGGCGCGCGGCATCACGATTGCGACGGCGCACGTGGAATACGAGACCGACAAGCGGCACTACGCGCACGTGGATTGCCCCGGGCACGCGGACTACGTGAAGAACATGATCACGGGCGCGGCGCAGATGGACGGCGCGATCCTGGTGGTATCGGCGGCGGACGGACCGATGCCGCAGACGCGGGAGCACATTCTGCTGGCGCGGCAGGTCGGGGTGCCGGCGCTGGTGGTGTACATGAACAAGGTGGACATGGTGGACGACCCGGAGCTGCTGGAGCTCGTCGAGCTCGAGGTTCGGGAGCTGCTGTCGAAATACGATTTTCCCGGCGACGACATTCCGGTGGTGAAGGGCTCGGCGCTCGCCGCGCTGGAGGGCAAGAACCCGGAGCTGGGCAAGAACTCGATCGCCGAGCTGATGACCGCGGTGGACAGCTACATCCCGCAGCCGGACCGTCCGAAGGACCAGCCGTTCCTGATGCCGGTTGAGGACGTGTTCTCGATCTCGGGTCGGGGCACGGTGGTGACGGGCCGGATCGAGCGCGGGGTGATCAAGGTGGGCGAGGAAGTGGAGATCGTGGGGCTCAAACCGACGCAGAAGACCACGGTGACCGGGGTGGAGATGTTCCGCAAGCTGTTGGACCAGGGCGAGGCGGGGGACAACGTGGGCTGCCTGCTGCGGGGCACCAAGCGCGAGGAGGTGGAGCGCGGCCAGGTGCTGTGCAAGCCGGGCTCGGTGAAGCCGCACACCAAGTTCAAGGCGGAGGCCTACATCCTGACCAAGGAGGAGGGGGGCCGGCACACGCCGTTTTTCACCAACTACCGGCCGCAGTTCTATTTCCGGACCACCGACGTGACCGGGGTGGTGCATCTTCCGGAGGGCACCGAGATGGTGATGCCGGGCGACAATGTGACGATGACGGTGGAGCTGATCGTGCCGATCGCGATGGAGGAGAAGCTGCGGTTCGCCATCCGCGAGGGCGGGCGCACGGTGGGCGCCGGCGTGGTCGCGCAGATCATCGAGTGACGGACCACGGACAAACTCAGGACGGAGGAGAGGCGAGAGATACGGCTGTCGTCTGCCGTCCGAATAGGAGTGTAGCTCAACTGGTTAGAGCACCGGTCTCCAAAACCGGGGGTTGGGGGTTCGAGTCCCTCCACTCCTGCCAGGCGCCAAAATCGGGCGCCGGGCGTGGAACGTCGGATCGAGGCGGCGGCATCCGGGCAGCTGCAGGGACATCCAATCCGGGAGGCGAACGTCTCTTGGGGTTTTCGCTGGCTCGCGGGACGAGCCGATAGGGCAGGCCATGGCAAGAACCAACCTATTCAAGTTCATGCAGGAAGTGCGTGCCGAGGCGCAGAAGATCACCTGGCCGTCGCGCCGGGAAACCGCCATCACCACCGCCATGGTATTCGTCATGGTGGCGCTGGCCGCGGTTTTCTTCCTCGTTTCCGATCAGATCATCCGCGTGGCCGTCACTTACGTATTGGGCATCGGCGGCTGAATGGAAACCAACAGGTTTGCGGTTATGGCCAAGCGCTGGTACATCGTCCACGCTTACTCGAATTTCGAGCAGAAGGTCGCCGACTCGATCCGCGAGCAGGCGCGGCAGCGCGGGCTGTCGCACCTGTTCGAGGACATCATGGTCCCGAAAGAGAAGGTCGTAGAGGTGCGGCGCGGCCGCAAGGTCGATGCAGAGCGCAAGTTCTTCCCCGGTTATGTGCTGGTGAAGATGGATTTGACGGACGAGGCCTATCACCTCATCAAGAATACCCCGAAGGTCACCGGCTTTCTCGGTGCCGACAAGAAGCCGATGCCGATCTCGGACGCCGAGGCGGCAAGAATTCTGCACCAGGTTCAGGAAGGGATCGAGCGGCCGAAGCCCTCGGTCACCTTCGAAGTGGGCGAGCAGGTTCGGGTGTCCGACGGCCCGTTCGCCTCCTTCAACGGCGTCGTCGAGGAAGTCGACGATGCCCGCTCGCGGGTCAAGGTTGCGGTCTCGATCTTCGGCCGGGCTACTCCGGTCGAGCTCGAGTTCGGACAGGTAGAGAAGCTGTAGGCGCTCCTCGGGAGCGGGAGAATTCGATGGCCAAGAAGATTACCGGCTATCTCAAGCTGCAGGTCCCGGCGGGCGCCGCGAATCCCTCGCCGCCGATCGGACCGGCGCTGGGGCAGCGCGGCCTCAACATCATGGAGTTCTGCAAGGCGTTCAATGCGCAGACGCAGAACCTGGAGAAGAGCGCGCCGATCCCGGTCGTCATCACGGTGTATCA
Source organism: Alphaproteobacteria bacterium (assembly GCA_005884745.1). Classification (GTDB taxonomy): domain Bacteria; phylum Pseudomonadota; class Alphaproteobacteria; order Rhizobiales; family Xanthobacteraceae; genus AP-16. The sequence continues at coordinate 816 of VAZU01000317.1, read as the reverse complement.
GGACCGCTCGTTCACGTTCGAGATGCGGACCCCGCCGGTGTCCTATTTCCTCAAGAAGGCGGCCAAGATCGACAGCGGCGCCAAGACTCCCGGGCGCGGCGCCGTCGGTTCGGTGAGCAAGACCCAGGTCCGCGAGATCGCCGAGAAGAAGCTCAAGGATCTCAATTGCGAGACCATCGAAGCGGCCATGCGCATGGTGGAGGGTTCGGCCCGCTCCATGGGTATCGAGGTGGGGGAGTGAGGCCATGAGCAAGCTCGGCAAACGCACGCGCGCGGCCCGCGAGGGCGTCGACCGCACCAAGCTTTATCCGTTGCCGGAGGCGGTGAAGCTCGTCAAGGAACGCGCCAAGGCCAAGTTCGACGAAACGATCGAGGTTGCAATGAACCTCGGCGTCGATCCCCGTCATGCCGACCAGATGGTCCGCGGCGTGGTGAGTTTGCCGAACGGGTCGGGCCGGAGCGTTCGGGTCGCCGTTTTCGCCCGCGGCGCCAAGGCCGACGAAGCCAGGGCCGCAGGCGCCGACGTCGTCGGCGCGGAGGACCTGGTCGAAAAGGTGACCGCCGGAAACATCGATTTCGATCGTTGCATCGCCACCCCCGACCTGATGCCGCTGGTCGGCCGGCTTGGAAAGGTGCTGGGCCCCCGCGGGCTCATGCCCAATCCCAAGGTGGGCACGGTGACCATGGACGTCACTGCGGCCGTCAAGGGCGCCAAGGGCGGTTCGGTCGAGTTCCGCGCCGAGAAGGCGGGAATTATCCACGCCGGGGTGGGCAAGGCATCGTTCCCGGCCGAAAAGCTGGTGGAGAACATCAAGG
>VAZU01000316.1 GCA_005884745.1 Alphaproteobacteria bacterium | reverse complement strand
GCGGCGTCCTCACCGACCGCAAGGGCCGCCGCGTGCCGGTCGAGCGCGTCAGTGCCGCGAAGGAGGAACGGCCGCCGAAACATCGGACGCGCCGGCATCATGGGCGCGACGCACGCAAGCGAGAGCGCCCGTGATGCGCATCGTCGGCGGCCGATTGCGCGGGCGGAATCTGGCGAGCCCGAAATCCGCCGCGATCCGCCCGACCGCCGACCGGCTGCGCGAGAGCTTGTTCAACGTGCTGGTCCATGCTCATGGCGACCCGGTGACGAACGCGCGCGTGCTCGACCTCTTCGCCGGCACCGGCGCGCTCGGGCTCGAGGCGCTCTCGCGCGGCGCAAGCTTCGCGCTGTTCATCGACGATGGCGCGGAAGCCCGCGCGCTCATCCGCGCCAACGTCGAGGCGCTGGGCCTCGGCGGCGTGGCCCGGATCTTTCGGCGCGACGCGACCAAGCTCGGCGGCGCGCATCCGCTGGCGCCGTTCTCGCTCGTCTTTGCCGATCCGCCGTACGGCAAGGGATTTGGCGAAGCGGCGCTCGTCTCCGCGCGCGAAGGCGGATGGCTCGAGCCCGGCGCGCTGATCGTGGTCGAGGAGGCGAAACATTGCTTCGCCGCGCCGGAAGCTTTCGACGAGATCGAGCGGCGCGCTTATGATGACACGGAGCTTATCTTTCTGAGGAATCGGACCTGAATTGAGACGCGGCGCGGCAAAACTCAGAATGTCATCGCCCGGCTTGTCCGGGCGACCCAGTATGCTCCGGTCCGGCGATGCTCGGATACAGGTCGCGCCAATCGGGATTGGCCTCCTGCTGGCTGGAATTTAGACCCAGTACGTCCTCTCGCCGTGCATCTAGACTAATTATAACAAAGGTCCGTGGTTACTGGGTCGCCCGGACACGGGGTCCCCACCGCGCAAGCGCGATGGGAACCCGGCCGGGCGATGACAAGTCGGAGACGGGCGTCACCCCCGCCGCCCGAACAGGCGCTCGACGTCGGCGAGTTTCAGCTCGACGTAGGTCGGCCGGCCGTGGTTGCACTGGCCGGAGTTCGGCGTCTCTTCCATCTCGCGCAACAGCGCGTTCATCTCCTCGGGCTTGAGCCGGCGTCCGGCGCGCACCGAGCCGTGGCAGGAGAGCGTCGCGGCGACATGCATGAGCCGGCGCTCGAGCGGCAGCGCCTCGTCCCATTCGGCCATGTGCTCGGCAAGGTCGCGCACCAGCGCGCCCGCGTCGATCTCGCCCAGCAGCGACGGCGTCTCGCGCACCGCCACCGCGCCGGGACCGAACGCCTCGATCGCGAGCCCGTAACGGCAAAGCTCGTCGGCGCGCGCGACGAGGCGCTCGACCTCGGCGGGCGAAAGCTCGACGATCTCCGGGATCAGCAGGATCTGGCGGGCAACGCCGGATTGCTCCAGCGCCGCCTTCATGCGCTCGTAGACGATGCGCTCGTGCGCGGCGTGCTGGTCGACGATGACGATGCCGTCGCGAGTCTGCGCGACGATATAGGTGTCGTGGATTTGCGCGCGGGCGGCGCCCAGCGGGCAATCGAGGAGATCGGGCGCGGGCGGCGCCGCCTCGAGGCGCGCTCGCGGCGCGCCGACCGCGAACGCGGCCTGCGCGGCTTCGGCAAATCCGGGGCCGAAGCCGCCCATCCGCGGCGCGCCCGCGCCGGCAGGGCGCGCCGGCGAGCGCCGCCAGTCCCAGTTGCGCGGGGCGAGATCGGGACGGAACGCCGCGATGGTCGCGCTGCCGCCGGTCGTCGCGGCGCGGCGCCCCTCGCGCGAAAGCGCCTCGCCCAACGCGTGGACGATCAGCGCGCGCACGCGCCCGCCATCGCGAAAGCGCACCTCGGCCTTGGCCGGATGCACGTTGACGTCGACCTCGCGCGCATCGAGCGCGACGAACAGAGCGACGATCGGGTGGCGGTCGCGCGGCAGATAATCGGCATAGGCCGCGCGCACCGCGCCGAGCAGGAGCTTGTCGCGCACCGGGCGGCCGTTGACGAACAGATATTGGCCGAGCGAATTGGCGCGGCTCAGCGTCGGCAGCGCGGCAAAGCCCTCGATCATGAGCCCCTCGCGGCCGCCCAGGACCTCGACCGCATTGGCGCGGAACTCGGCGCCGAGCACATCGGCAAGCCGGGCGAGCCGCCCGACCGCGCCGGGCATCGCGCCGGCCCAGGTTTGCGCCGCGCGGTCCTCGCCCGCGAGCGTGAAGGCGACGTCGGGCCGGCTCATGGCAAGGCGGCGCACGACGTCGCGCACGGCCTCGCCTTCGGCGCGATCGGATTTTAGGAATTTCAGCCGCGCCGGAGTGGCGTAGAAGAGGTCGCGCACCTCGACCCGGGCGCCCACGCCGAGCGCAGCGGGTTTGGCGACCGACTTCACGCCGCCCTCGACCGTGATCGACCAGGCGTGGGGCTCGGCGGCGTGGCGGGTGGTGATCGACAAATGCGCTACCGCGCCGATCGAGGGCAGCGCCTCGCCGCGGAAGCCGAGCGTCGTGATCGCGAGCAGATCGTCGCCTTCGAGCTTCGAGGTGGCGTGCCGCTCGACCGCGAGCACGAGGTCCTCGCGGCGCATGCCCTCGCCGTCGTCGGCGACGCGGATCAGCCGGCGGCCGCCGGCTTCGGTGACCACTTCGATGCGGCGGGCGCCGGCGTCGAGCGCATTCTCGACCAGCTCCTTGACGACGCTCGCCGGACGCTCGACCACCTCGCCCGCCGCGATGCGGTTGATGACGGATTCGTCGAGCTGGCGGACCGGCATGGCGGGCCTGTGAGTCGCGAAGCAGGAGTTTAGCCTTCCGGTATCATCGCCGCGAGCCTGAATTCGTTTCTTTGGGGCGGAGGCCAACCGCGTGTACCCTTGAACTAGGGCAAATATTGCCCTATGTGAGGGATTAGTCGCGGAACGCAGATGCCTGAAATCAAGCGGTTTAGCGGTTTCAAGCTCCTGATGTTCTTCCAGGACGAGAACCCACCGCATGTGCATATCAGGGGTCCGGATTTTACCGCGAATCGAGGCGCACCAGGCGGAGTTGTTGGAACGCTGGGACGAATTCCAGGGGTGATGAGCGTGAGAGACGAAATATCCAAGGTATCCAAGGTATCCAAGGTGACCAAGGTGCGTCCTGCCAATGGCCGCGTTCTGCGGGTTCGCTTCGCCGGGGATCGGCGGGAGCGGGAGCTCGACCTGACCGGATTGATCGCTCGCAGCAAACATTTCATGCCCCTGCTGGATGATGCCGAGACATTTGGCAAGGTGAGGATCGTGGAAGGCGGTCTTGGGGTCGCTTGGCCCGTGCAGACGAAATGGGGACGCCTCGATTTGTCCGCGTCGACGCTGCGGCGGATCGCGGAAGAGCAGCAGCCGATGACCGGCGCGGATTTCGCGGAATGGCGAAGGTCATTGGGATTATCGCTGACAGAGGCGGCCAAGTTGCTCGGAGTTGGTCGACGCACCATCACGGGATATTTAAAGAAAGACGAGCTGCCGCTCGTCGTTGCCATCGCGTGCCGGGCGCTTGCCCGCGACCAGCATCTCCTCGCCGCGCATTATGTTCCGGCACGAAAAATCGCCCGATCGCCGGCGTGAGGGTTCCTTGATCCGGGCTAAATCCTGACTAGCTCAGTCTGAAACAGGCTGTCGCAAAGCGCGAAGGAGCACCCCATGGTCCAGGTCCTCGAAGCGGAAACCGCCCCTGCATCGATCGAGGCGACGCTGAATTACATCGCGGATACCGGCACGAAAATCTTCACCCAGACCGGCGGGCCGGGCTCGACCGACGTGCGCTCGGGCGGCACCCAGGACCCGCGCCGGGTCGTGATCCGCAACGGGCGGCTCCAGGCGCAAGATTTCGCGCTCGAGCGCCACGGCTTCCGCCTCGTCTCTCACGACACCAAGGTCGGCAATTTCTTCGACGAGGCCGAGGTCAAGCGGGTCTATTACCCGGAGATGGAGGCGCTGGTGAAGGCCGAGAGCGGCGCCTCGCGCGTCGTCGTGTTCGATCACACGCTGCGCACGGCGGACGACGCGCTGCGCGAGGCAAAAAAAATCCGCGAGGTCGTGCCGCGCGTGCACAACGATTATACCGAATGGTCGGGCCCGCAGCGCGTGCGCGACCTTGTGCCCGACGAGGCCGACGATCTGCTGCGCCGCCGCTTCGCCATCGTCC
>VAZU01000082.1 GCA_005884745.1 Alphaproteobacteria bacterium | reverse complement strand
ACCACGGAGGCACCCAGACGCGCCAGCGGCTCCGACAACAGGCCGCCGCCGCAGCCGATATCGAGGATGCGCAGGCCGTCGAGGCAATCGAGCCGGCCGGCGTCGCGGCCAAACTGCCGGCAGGCGTGGTCGCGGATGAAGCGCAGCCGGAGCGGGTTGATCCGGTGCAGCATGCGCATCTTGCCCCGCGGGTCCCAGAACTCGGCGGCCAGCGCGGAAAACTGCGCGACTTCCCTGGGATCGACGCTGGAGCTTGCGGCTAGGGGTTCGGGCATCTCTCTCCTCGGCGGCGGACCGGAAAGCGAGCGCGGTTGCGACCGCATGAGCGCGTCGGTATGTATAGCCGCCTTTTTGCGCCGGTGCTCGCCCCGAGGCCGTGTGCGTTCGCCGACAGCCGCTCGGAAGCCGCGATGGGTCGCCTGGTGATGAAGTTCGGCGGGACCTCGGTGGCCGACATCGAGCGCATCCGCAACGTCGCGCAGCACGTCAAGCGCGAGGTCGGCGCCGGCCATGAGGTCGCCGTCGTGGTCTCGGCGATGGCCGGAACCACCAACCGGCTGGTCGAATGGTGCCGGGAAGCCGCCATTCTGCACGACGCGCGTGAGTACGACACGGTGGTGGCCGCGGGCGAGCAGGTCACTTCCGGGCTGCTGGCCATTGCGCTGCAGGGGATCGGAGTGCCCGCCCGCTCCTGGCAAGGCTGGCAGATCCCGATTGCGACCACGGATGCCCATGGGCTCGCCCGCATCCTGGAAATCGATGGTGCGGAGCTCATCCGCCGCTTCCAGGAACGAGCCGAGGTCGCCGTGATCTCCGGGTTCCAGGGGGTGCACAATGAGACCCGCAGGATCACGACCTTGGGCCGCGGCGGATCCGATACTTCCGCGGTTGCCGTCGCGGCGGCGATCCACGCCGATCGCTGCGACATCTATACCGACGTCGACGGCGTCTACACCAGCGACCCCCGGGTCGTGCCCAAGGCGCGACGGCTGGAGAAGATCGCCTTCGAGGAAATGCTGGAATTTGCTTCGCTGGGCGCCAAGGTGCTGCAGGTGCGTTCGGTCGAGCTCGGGATGGTGCATAATGTGCGCATCTGCGTGCGCTCGAGCTTCGAGCAGCCGGACACCGGCGATGCGCGCGGGTCGCCGGCCGGAACCCTGATTTGCGACGAGGAGGAGATCGTGGAACAGCACGTCGTGACCGGGATCGCGTTCTCCAAGGACGAGGCGCAGATTTCGATCCGCCGGGTTCGGGACAAGCCGGGGGTCGCGGCGGCGATCTTCGGTCCGCTCGCCGAGGCCAACGTCAACGTCGACATGATCGTGCAGAACGTCTCGGGCGACGGGGCCACGACCGACATCACCTTCACGGTGCCGGCCGCCGATTACGAGCGCGCGAGCGCCGTGCTCGCCGGCTCCAGGCCCGCGATCGGCTACGAACGGGTCGACGGGGCCAACGACGTCGCCAAAGTGTCGGTGATCGGCATCGGCATGCGCAGCCACGCCGGGGTCGCCGCCCAGGCGTTCCGGGCCTTGGCGGAGCGCGGCATCAACATAAGGGCCATCACCACTTCCGAGATCAAGTTTTCGCTGCTGATCGACGCGGCCTATACCGAGCTTGCGGTGCGCACGTTGCATTCGCTATACGGCCTCGACAGGTAGCCATCGCCGGCTCCGCTGCCTCCGAGGCTGGCCCGTTCCGGTCAGACGGCGGCGAGCGGGATTGCGATCGGCCGGCGGCCGGAGCTGCCTCGCAAAGCCTGCGAGATTCTGAAAGAGAATTGCCGGATCGTCCTGGCCGGGCCATGCTGGCGCGGAACAGGCCGGCCGGGCGAGAGGACCCTCATGCGTGGTGTGCTCGGCGGTCCGCGCGTGCTGTTGCGTCGCCTCCGCGAGGTGATGGCGGAACCGGTAAGCGCGCAGGAACGCCTCGACAAGATCGTGGTGCTGATCGCCGCCAACATGGTGGCGGAAGTGTGCTCCGCCTACGTGTTGCGCGTCGACGGCACGCTCGAGCTCTATGCCACCGAAGGTCTCAACCGGCAGGCCGTGCACTTGACGGTGATGCGCTCCGATGAAGGCCTGGTCGGGCTGGTGGCCCGCGAAGCCCGGTCGATCAACCTATCGGATGCCCAGTCGCACCCCGCCTTCTCGTACCGACCGGAAACCGGCGAAGAAATCTACCACTCGTTCCTCGGCGTGCCGATCCTGCGCGCCGGCAACACGCTGGGCGTGCTGGTCGTGCAGAACCGGGCGCACCGGACCTATTCCGAGGAGGAAGAGGAGGCGCTGCAGACCACCGCGATGGTGCTCGCCGAGATGATCGCCTCCGGCGAGCTCTCCGCGCTCGCCAGGCCCGGCGCGGAGCCCGCGGCGCGCCGCGCGCTGCATCTCGGCGGCCAGGCGATCGCCGACGGCATCGGACTGGGACACGTGGTGCTGCACGAGCCGCGCGTCGTGGTCACCAATTTCATCGCGGACGACGTGCAAAAGGAGCTGCAGCGGCTCGAAACGGCGATCGATGCGCTGCGAGCCGATCTCGATCTGCTGCTGGAGCGCGGCGACGTCGCCGACGACGGCGAGCACAAGGAGGTGCTCGAGGCCTTCCGCATGTTCGCCTACGATCGCGGCTGGCTGCACAAACTGCGCGAAGCGGTGGTGACCGGACTGACGGCGGAGGCCGCGGTCGAGCGCGTGCAGTCCGACGCGCGTGCCCGCATGCTGCGCCAGACCGACCCCTATCTGCGGGAACGGCTGCACGATCTCGACGATCTCGCCAACCGGCTGATGCGGCAGCTCACCGGGAAGCACCACGCTCCCGCCAGGGAGCAGCTGCCGGACAACGCCATCATCATCGCCCGGTCCATGGGTCCGGCGGCTCTGCTCGATTACGACCGGTCGCGGCTGCGCGGTCTGGTGCTGGAGGAAGGCGGGCCGAGCTCCCACGTCGCCATCGTGGCGCGCGCGCTGGGGATCGCGGCAGCCGGCCAGATCGACAATGCGACCGGCTTGGTCGATCCCGGCGATGCGATCATCGTCGACGGCTCCTCGGGCGAGGTCCACGTGCGACCCCCGCCCGACATCGAAGCCGCCTATGCCGAGAAGGTGCGGTTCCGGGCGAGGCGCCAAGCGCAGTACCGGGCGCTGCGCGAGGCCCCGAGCGTCACCAAGGATGCCGAGCCCGTCAGCCTCATGCTCAATGCGGGGCTTCTGGTCGACCTTCCGCATCTTGCCGAATCCGGCGCCGCCGGCATCGGTCTGTTCCGCACCGAACTGCAGTTCATGGTCGCGGCCGCGTTCCCGCGTACCAGCGAGCAACTCTCGCTCTACCGTTCGGTGCTGCAGATCGCCGGAGAGCTGCCGGTCACGTTCCGCACGCTCGACATCGGCGGCGACAAGGTGCTGCCCTATATGCGCGCGGTCGAAGAGGAGAACCCTGCGCTCGGCTGGCGGGCGATCCGGCTCGGGCTCGACCGGCCGGGATTGTTGCGCAGCCAGATCCGCGCCCTGCTCAAGGCCGCCGAGGGCCGCGAGCTGCGCGTGATGTTTCCCATGGTCGCCTCGATCGAGGAGTTCGATCGCGCCAAGGCGATGGTCGAGCACGAATTGACGCATTTGCGGCGGCATGGCCACAGCCTGCCCGAACGCGTGCAGGTCGGCGCCATGGTCGAAGTGCCGGCATTGCTCTACCAGCTCGACGAGCTGTGCGCGCGGGCGGATTTTCTGTCGGTCGGTTCCAACGACCTGTTCCAGTTCCTGTATGCGGTCGACCGCAGCAACAGGCGCGTGGCGGATCGCTTCGATTCGCTGTCCGGCCCGGTGTTGCGGGCGCTCAAGGCCATTGTCGACAAGGGCCGTGCCTGCGGCAAGCCGGTGACATTGTGCGGCGAGCTGGCGTCGAAGCCGATCGGGGCGCTGGCGCTCATCGGGCTGGGCTATCGACTGCTCTCACTCACCCCTTCTTCGATCGGGCCGGTCAAGGCCATGCTGCTCGATCTCGACGCCCGCAAGGTGCAATCGCTGCTGGGTCCGATGATCGAAAGCCCGGTCGGCAGCGTTGCCATTCGCGACCGACTCGAGGCCTTCGCGGCGGCCGAGGGTCTCCAGCTCTGACGATCTTCTCATGATTCCCGCAACCAAGCTCGACGCGCTGATCGCCCGGCACGCTGCCATCGAGCGCGAACTCTCCGGCCGCCCGGATCGCGAGAGCTACGTGCGGCTGTCGCGGGAATTCGCCGAGCTCAGGCCGCTGGTCGAGATCATCAAGCGCTACCGCGCCGCCGACGAGGAGCTCAGCGGGCTCGAATCGCTCATCGCGGATGCCGCGACCGAGCCGGACATGCGGGCGCTCGCCGAACAGGAGAAATCCGAGCTCGCCGCTCGCCGGGAGGCGATCGAGCGCCAAATCCGCACGGCGCTCACCCCGAAGGACGCCGCGGACGAGCGCAACGTGATCCTGGAAATCCGCGCCGGGACCGGCGGCGACGAGGCGGCGCGCTTTGCCGGCGATCTCTTCCGCATGTACGAGCGCTACGCCGCCCGGCAGGGCTGGAAGGTCGAAGTGATCTCGGCGAGCGAGGGCACGGTCGGCGGATACAAGGAGATCATCGCCGAAGTCCGCGGCCGCGGCGCGTTCGCCAAGCTCAAGTACGAATCCGGCGTGCACCGGGTCCAGCGGGTCCCGGCGACCGAAGCCTCCGGCCGCATCCATACCTCGACCGCGACCGTCGCGGTGCTGCCCGAACCGGAGGACGTCGAGGTGGCGATCGCCGACGGCGATCTGCGGGTCGACACCATGCGCGCCGGCGGCGCCGGCGGCCAGCACGTCAACAAGACCGAATCCGCGGTGCGGATGACGCACCTGCCGACCGGCATCGTGGTCAACGTGCAGGAAGACCGCTCGCAGCACCGCAACCGGGCCAAGGCGCTGGCCCTGCTCCGCGCCAAGCTCTACGACCTGGAACGCCGCAAGCAGGAAAGCGAGCGCGCCGCCGAACGCCGCGGCCAGGTCGGCTCCGGCGACCGTTCCGAGCGCATTCGCACCTACAATTTTCCGCAAGGGCGCGTCACCGACCATCGCATCAATCTGACGCTGCACAAGCTCCCGCAGGTGATCGAGGGCGAGGCGCTCGGCGAGATCGTCGATGCGCTCGTCACCGAGACGCAGGCCGCCCTGCTTGCCGCCGAGGATGCGCCATGACCGGCGATCTCGAACCAGCGGTTTCGGTTGCGGGCGCGCGCCGGGCTCTCGCCACGGCCTTCCGCGAGGCCGGCCTCGACACGCCCGAGCTCGATGCGCGCCTCCTGGTGGGCCACGCGCTCGGGCTGGATCGTGCGGCGCTGACGGCGCAATCCGATCGAACGATCCGCGGCGAGGAAGCCGAGCGCATCCGCACCTTTGCCGCGCGGCGTATCGGCCGCGAGCCGGTGGCCCGCATCGTCGGCACCAAAGAGTTCTGGAGCCTGCCGTTCGTGATTGCGCCGGCGGTCCTGGTGCCGCGACCCGAGACCGAGACTTTGGTCGAAGCGGCGCTCGGTGTGGTCGACGCCAAGCGCAGACAACGCCTGCGCATCGCCGACCTCGGCACCGGATCCGGCGCGCTGTTGCTCGCCCTGTTGCATGAGCTCGAAGGCGCCGACGGCGTGGGAACGGACGTGAGCCCGGCGGCACTCGGCGTGGCGCGTGAAAATTGTGAGCGGCTTGGACTTGCCCGGCGTGCGACGTTCGTCGCCTGCGATTTCGGCGCCGCGCTCGGCGGCGGCTTCGATCTCGTCGTGTCCAATCCGCCCTATGTCGTACAGCGGGAATTGCTCCGGCTCGATCCCGAGGTGCGCAACTACGATCCGAAGCTGGCGCTCGATGGGGGGGTAGACGGGCTCGCCGCGTACCGCCGGATCGCTGCCGACGCGCGGCGGCTCACTGCGCGGGGAGCGCACATCATCGTCGAGCTCGGCGCCGGAATGGCGGATCCCGTGGCGGCGGTTTTCGCCGCCGCAGGGCTTGCAATCCGCGCAGTGCGTCCCGACCTGAATGGTGTGCCGCGCGCGCTGATCCTTCGGCAGGCCCCCTGAAAGCCCCGGAGCGCCGGCCAAAAAACCGCTTGATTATCGCGCAAGACCGACTACGGTTCGGCCACGGAATCGACCCGAGACAACGGTGACGCGCCGCCACAAAGCCCCGGAGCAAGGCTCCTTGAGGCTGCGGCGCGGTAAGGCGGACAAGCCCCGAAGGGCAAGGGTTCGCCGGCTTGGGATACGGTTGGGATACGGGATGCTGCATCACCGGTTTGGCGCGCGCCGTTCACGGCGTCGCGCGGGATAAGGGGTTGGCAACACCGCGGCGTGGGCCGCGGGGAAGAGGTTGCTGCGGTTATCGTGACAACGATTCAGTTCGACGCGAAGTCCTGAAGTCGGGACTTGCGCCTGCCGGGCGCGGCCGAGTGGCCGCGAGGCGCGGGCGCGCGTGCCGGAGAACCGGGAAGAGGCGGGCGACCGCCGCAAAAGGGAGTTGACGAACAAACGAGCCATGAGAAACGGTCAGAACAAACGCATGCGCGGGCGCAACAACCGCAAGGGCCAGAACCCGCTGACTCGGGTCTACGAATCCAACGGGCCCGACGTGAAAATCCGCGGAACGGCTTCTCACGTCGCCGAAAAATACATCCAGCTCGCCCGCGATGCCCAGGCGTCCGGCGATCCGGTCGCGGCCGAGAACTACTACCAGCACGCGGAGCACTATTTCCGGCTGATCGCCACGGCCCAGGAGCAGTTCCGGCAAAGCCAGCCGTACTTCCGTCCGGAAGGCGGCGAGCCACGCGAGGACAGCCTCGAAGACGCCGAGGAGGAGCACCCGGGCGATTCGCCGTTCGGCCGCGAACCGCAGTCTCAGCCTTACCCGCCGCGCGAGGCGCAGCCTTACCAACATCCTCGCGAGCCTCAGCATTATCCCGGCCGCGAGCCCCAGCCCTACCAGCCGCGCGAACAGCAGCCCTATGGCGGGCGCCCGCCCGCCGGCGCCGGCCGACCGGAACAGGGCGCCGGCGACCGATTGCCGTCATTCATTACCGGCAACGGTCCGCAGCCTCCGCAGCCTCCGCAGCCTTCGTACCCGGGGCAGGGCCAAAACGGATTTGACGGGCAACCGGATCGCTTCCCGCTGCACCGGCGGCGCCGGCGCCGGCACGGTCCCCGCGGCGACATTCCGGGATCCCCGCAGCAACAAGCTTCGAGCGGAGCGGCCGAGGAGCCTGGTCCTCCGCCCGGGCCGAGCGGCGATCCGACGACCAACGAGTGAGGTAACTGGGCCTTGTCATGGCCCGCGCAGGCGGGTCACCCAGTAATCCCAGATCCAGCCGAAGCTCACATTCCGCGGATCCTGGGTCGCCCGGACGAGCCGGGCGATGACACCGCAGAGCGCCTAGCCCGGTACGCCGCCCGGCGAGGGTGCCAGCACCGGATCGAGCGCGGGTACGAGGCGGCGCCGTTCGCGCCGGGCCGGGACCGCGCGATACACCTGCTTGGTCGCCTCGACGATGTGAACGCCGGCAAACGGCGCCGACAGCGCGTGCCCGGTGCGTTCCCAGGCGATCGCCGAGCGCAGGAACCATTTGCGGGGAATCGGCGGGACATAGAGTGCCTCGTCCCAGCCGGTGGGCGTGAACCAGGTCTCGCGCAGCAAATGCGTGATCTGGGGCCGGGAATAGGGGTGGCCGTAGCCGAAGGGCGTGGTGTCGATCCGCGCCCATACGCCGCGCCGATTCGGCACCACGACGAGCAGCCGTCCACCCGCCGCCAGCACGCGCCAGACTTCGCGCAGCAGAGCGCCGACGTTCTGCGAGGTTTCGATCGCGTGAACGAGCAGCACGCGGTCGACCGCCGCCTCGGGCAGCGGCAGTTCATCCTCGTCCACCAGGGCCGCGAGCACCGGGCGGTCCGAAGGCCATTTCACCACCCCCTGGGCCGCCGGCATGAAGGCGAGACACCGCTCCGCCTCGTCGCGAAACAGCCCGAGGTATGGGGTCGGATAGCCGATCCCGACCACGCGCAATCCGTGCACGTCCTGCCAGCGTGCGCGTATCCCCCGGCCGACGAAGCGCCGCGCGACCCTGCCGAGCGCCTGGCCGTAGAAATTGCGCAGATCGACGACATCGAGAGGCATGCCCGCAATCGTTAAGCTCTAACGCCGGGCCGGACAATCATTTGCAACCGATAGGCTTAAGCTTACGTCGCGGCGGCGAGCCATGCTAGCGTCGCGCCCGCTGCTGCGAGGTCCGCCAAAATGTCGGTCGAACTGCGCCTGTTCGTGTGCTTGCGGGACAATTACGGGGTGCTCCTGCACGATTCCGTCAGCGGAGCGACCGCGGCTATCGACGCGCCCGAAGCGGGCCCCGTCGAGGCCGCGCTCGCCGCGGCAGGCTGGCGGCTCAACGACATCCTGGTGACGCATCACCATGGCGATCATACCGCCGGAATCGAGCCGCTGAAGGCGCGCTACGGCTGCCGAGTGGTGGCGCCCGCCAGGGAGGCCTCGCGCATTCCGCTGGTCGACATTCCGATGCGGGAAGGGGATTCGGTGCGGGTCGGAAGCCTGGCCGCCACGGTCCTGGAGACCCCGGGGCACACCAACGGCCACATCGCCTATTGGTTCAAATCCGAGGCAGTAGCCTTCGTGGGGGACACGTTGTTCTCGGTCGGCTGCGGGCGGGTGATCGAGGGCACGCCGGAGATGATGTGGCGATCGCTCGCCAAGCTGCGCGACCTCCCGGAGGAGACGAAGATCTATTGCGGCCACGAATATACCGCCGCCAACGTGCGGTTCGCGCTCACCGTCGAGCCGGAGAATTCCGCATTGCGCGCGCGGGCCGAAGAGGTCTCCCGGCTCTGTGCCGCCGGCCAGCCCACGATCCCGACCACCATCGGCCAGGAGAAAGCCGTCAATCCGTTCCTGCGCGCCGACGTGCCTGCGGTCGCCGCGGCCGTGGGGCTGCCCAATGCGCCCCCCGCGCAGGTGTTCGCGGAAATTCGCGGCAGGAAAGACCGGTTCTGATGTTGCGGATGCCTTGACGCTCGTCAGGTGCCGATCAGGAACGAAACAACAGGTCCTTGGCCGCAAGCAGCCCTCCGCCGGCGATGAGCACCGCGGCGGCAGCCAAGGATGGGGTCGCCTCGGCAAAGCCGGCGAGCACCAACAGCAAGGTCGAAAGCACCGGCGCGGCGTAGGAGACGGCGCCGAGCACGCGAATGTCGCCGCGTTTGACGCCGATGTCCCACGCATAGAAGGCGAGACCCACCGGACCGAGGCCGAGCCCGACCGTGGCAAGCCATTCGCGGGCGCCCACAGGCCACACGGTTTCCTCGAAGGCGAGATGACAAACCGCGGCCAGCGCAGCGGTGAGCAAACAGAACGCCGCGACCACGTCGGTCGGCACCGTGGCGAATTGACGGGACAGCACCGAATAGATCGCCCACACGAAAGCCGCCACGAAGGCCGCCGCAAAGCCGGGCGTATCGGCTTCGGCGAATCCCAGATGGGCCCGGCTCGCGACCAGCACGATCGTGCCGATCAGGCCCAAAAACGCGCCGGCGAGGTGATGCGGCCTCAACCGTTCCTGCGGCAGCAGGCCGGACAACAGCACGATCAGCAGCGGCCAGAGATAATTGATGAGCCCGGCTTCGGCCGGCGGCGCGAGGCGGAGCGCGGTGAAATACAGGGCGTGATAGCCGAACAGGCCGCCCACCCCGAGCGCCCATACTTCGGGCGGCTGCCGCAGCGCCCGCATGGCGCCCGGGCGCACGGCCCAGGTCGCGGCCCCGATGCCGCCCCCGATCGCGAAGCTGATCGCGGCGAGCTGGAACGGCGGCACCTGTCCGGAAGAAGCGGTGAGCAAAGCGAGCGACGACCACATCAGCACGGCGCCAAAGCCGACGAGCGTCGCGGCGGAACGTGGTGCCGAGAATGCGCCGCCGGCCACCGAAGACGACGTCAGATCATGTATTGACCGCCGTTCGCGGTCAGCGTCGAGCCGGTGATGAAGCTCGAATCGTCGGAGGCCAGGAATACGACGCAGCGCGCGATCTCTTCCGGCTCACCCAGCCGCCCGACGGGGATTTGGGGAATGATGTTCTTCTCCAGCACGTCCTTCGGGACTGCCTGGACCATCTCGGTGCCGATATATCCCGGACAGATGGCATTGACCGTGATGCCGCTCTTCGCGCTCTCCTGCGCCAGCGCCTTGGTGAAGCCGAGCTCGCCCGCCTTCGCGGCCGAATAGTTCGACTGGCCCATCTGGCCCTTCTGGCCGTTCACCGAGGAGATGTTGACGATGCGCCCGAATTTGCGCTGGCGCATGCCCTCGATCACCGGGCGGCACATGTTGAACAGCGAACTCAAGTTCGTGTTGATGACTTGGGTCCACTGCTCGGGCGTCATGCGGTGGAACATGGTGTCGCGGGTAATGCCGGCGTTGTTGACCAGGATGTCGACCGGGCCGAGCTCCGCCTCGATTTTCTTCAGTCCGGCGGCGCAAGCCTCATAGGCGCTGACGTCCCACTTGAAGACCGGGATTCCGGTCGCGGCCTTGAATTTCTGCGCCGCCTCGTCGTTGCCGCCGTAATTGGCGGCGACCTTGCAACCGGCCGCGCTCAATGCCTTGGCAATCGCCGCGCCGATGCCGCGCGTACCGCCGGTGACCACCGCAACGCGTGCCATGATGCATTCCTCCCGGATCTCGGATCGGCTGTTCCGATCTCGCCATATTGCTCAGGGATCGGGGCGGAGCGCCTCACATCGGGCGCTCCGCCCGAGGAAGCGACCTCAGTCGCGCTCCACGCACATGGCAATGCCCATGCCGCCGCCGATGCAGAGCGTCGCGAGGCCCTTCTTGGCATTGCGCTTCTCCATCTCGTGGAGCAGCGTGACCAGCACCCGCGCCCCGGACGCGCCGATCGGATGCCCGAGGGCGATCGCGCCGCCGTTGACGTTGACCTTGGCGGGGTCCCAGCCGAGATCCTTGTTCACCGCGCAGGCCTGCGCGGCGAAGGCCTCGTTGGCCTCCACGAGGTCGAGATCATCGGCCTTCCAACCGGCCTTCTTGAGCGCCGCGCGCGAGGACGGGATCGGGCCGGTGCCCATGATCGCCGGATCGACGCCCGCCTGCGACCAGGAAACGATGCGTGCGAGCACTTTGCGGCCTTCCTTGGCGGCCTGGCTCGCCTTCATCAGCACCACGGCGGCGCGGCGCCGTCATTGATGCCCGAGGCATTGGCCGCCGTCACCGTTCCGTCCTTCTCGAAGGCCGGCTTGAGCTTGGAGACGGTGTCGAGCGTGGTCCCGTGCCGGGGGAACTCGTCGGCATCGACGACCACGTCGCCCTTGCGGGTCTTGATGGTGATCGGGGTGATCTCGTCCTTGAACCTGCCGCTCTTCTGGGCGGCTTCCGCCTTGTTCTGGGACGCGACCGCGAACTCGTCCTGCTGACGGCGGGTGATCTGCCATTGCTTGGCGACGTTCTCGGCGGTGTTGCCCATGTGATAACCGTGGAAGGCGTCCCACAGGCCGTCCTTGAGCATGGTGTCGACGAGCTCGAGCCCGCCCATCTTGGTGCCGTTGCGCAGATGGGCGCAGTGCGGAGCCTGGCTCATCGACTCCTGGCCGCCCGCGACCACGATTTCCGAATCCCCGTTCAGGATCGCCTGGTAGCCGAGCGCGACCGTGCGCAATCCCGAGCCGCACAATTGGTTGACGCCCCAAGCCGGGATCTCGACCGGGAGTCCCGCCGCGATGGAGGCTTGCCGCGCCGGGTTCTGGCCCTGCCCGGCGGTGAGGATCTGGCCCATGATGACCTCGGACACGCTGCCCGGATCGACCCCCGCCCGCTGCAGCGCCGCCGTGATCGCGACCTTGCCGAGCTCGTGGGCTGGCAGGCCTGCGAGCGCGCCGTTGAACGCGCCGACCGCCGTGCGGGTGGCACCGACAATGACGATGTCGTCCTTCATGGCAAAACTCCTTTCCAACAGGGATCTCGAGCGAGATTTAATGGCGGGCGAATGGAAAGACCAGCCGGGACATGTCGCTCCGTGCGGGGTCTCCCGCGGAGGGCATCCTCGGTAGGCCAGTACGCCCTTTCAATGATCCAGGTCAACAATGCCCGGTTCCGGGAGGCCGAAAAGCGGGCATCCCAACCGGCGGACGGCACGCGATGCACAAAACGGTGGCCCCCCGCTGGGGAAAATGCTTATTTTCCAGTGCAGCGAGGC